>JBFZEO010000297.1:0-17250 GCA_041306845.1 Spirochaetota bacterium | reverse complement strand
TAAGTATTTCTAAAAAAACCTCCGGGTTTGTGTAGTTCAGATCCCATTGGTAATTATGAAAGACGCTCATTACCCATTTATTCATTTCACTGCAGAATGTGAAATTACCCGGAGCATTATCTGGAAAAATTTCTGGCATTGTTTCTTCATACAAATCCGGTATTATTCTATCTTCATATGTATAATAATAGTCTTCGTATTTCTTAACGCCTTTCTTCGCATCGATTGCCCATTGATGGGTATCTGCTGTATGATTTAAAACCATATCAATAACAACACATATCCCTTTCTTATGACAGCGATCAATAAAATCATCTAACTCTTCATCAGTGCCAAAATCTTCCCTTATGTGCAGGTAATCCTCAACCGCATACCCGCCATCATTTTCCCCACTTCTCGGTTTTGCAAGGGGCATAAGGTGCAGTACGTTTACCCCCAGCTCTTCAAAATAATCAATTTTATCTATCAAACCTTTTATGTTTTTATTAAAACGATCAACATAGAGCATCATTGCAACCATATTCTCGTGCAGATACCAGTATTGATCTCTTTCCCTTTTTATATCAAGCTGTTTTAAATCAGGACTTCGATTCTTATAATATTCACTTATTATTGCAATAAAATCTTCAAGTGATTTGTTATAAGATGGATGTTTATTATAAAGAGATTCAAAACACTCCATAAAAGTAGAGAAGTTAGCCCCAAGTCTCGTGAAGAACACAGTATATTCATTAGAACTACTTAATTTTTTTAATAAATCGTTTAATATTGATTGAAAATATTTATTGTACATGATTAAACTCCAATTTCAGCGGTAGTCACCGAGAATTCAACTTCTTCCCTTGTGGGTAATGTAACTAATGCCCCAAAACCAGTTGTAACGATTGCACCTGTTATATTGGCAAATTTCACAAAATATAAAAAATCATCATCGTTTACTATTTCATATGGATTTGCTGTTTTTGAAAGCTTGTAGAGTAGTGCTCCAGTAAATGCATCTCCGGCACCAGTTGTATCAACAGGAAAAACAGAAATACTTTTGATAACTTGACTATATTTTTCATTAAAAACAAATGTTCCATTTTTACCAAGAGTTATGCAGTAAGTTGCCGGATGTAATTCATATAAATATCGAACACCTTCTTCCACACTACTTTTTCCTGAAAATATTTTTAATTCCTCTTCACTTAGTTTTATAAGATCAGCTTTTTTTAAATATTCCATATTTTTATAAACAAACTCTTTTTCTTTACCTTTCCAGAACGCATTTCTATAGTTCGGATCAAATGATATAAATAATTTCTTTTCAACTGCATAGTCAATTATTGAGTTATAGGTTTGTTCAAGTTTACCGCCAAGTAATGCAGTTGCAGAACCAAAATGTATAATCTTTAAATCTTCAATTTTATCAAGTATTTCTTTTTCAGTGGAATATTCAGAATCTGCCCCTCGTAAAAAAACAAAGTCCCTTTCACCATCTTTCATTAGAGATACGAATGCAAGAGTGGTAGAAATGGTTTTATTTATTACAAGATAGTCTGTTTTAACTCCAAACGATTGTAAAGTATGTTTCAGATAATAACCAAATGGATCATTCCCAACACACCCGGCAAAGTATGAAGCCCCTCCAAGTTTTGATATAGCTGCTGCCACATTAGCCGGTGCCCCACCGGCCTCTTTGTAAAAAGACTTTGTTTCTTCTAAAGAGCGCCCATTCTCAGCAGAAATAAAATCTATCAATAATTCCCCAGGACAAAAAACACTTCCCAATTTCTACTCCTTTTACCCCCCCCCTCTCAATAAGAGGGGTTGCATAACTTTGCTTACTACTCCTTAACAGACCCGGCAAGAAGTCCTTTTACAAAAAACTTCTGTAATGAAAAAAATACAACAAGAGGCACTATCATCGTTATAAAAGCACCGGCAGTTAATAAATGCCAATCGCTTCCTCTTTCACCAATAAGATTTAATAATTGACTTGTTAATACGGCTACTTTACTTTCTACTCCAAGGAATATCACTGAAACAAGCAGATCATTCCACACCCAGAGGAACTGAAAAATGGCAAATGAAGCAAGAGCCGGTAAAGATAATGGAAGAATCAATCTTATAAAACAAGTAAAATGTGTCGCTCCATCAATAAATGCTGACTCCAAAATCGATTTTGGCAGCGTATTGATATAGTTAAATAGCAGATAAATAGCCAGAGGCAACCCAAAACCTGTATGTCCAAGCCAAACCGCGAGAAATGTTCCATTAAGATTTAGTTTTAGATAATCTCTCAATATTGGTATCAAGGCAATTTGTAGTGGAACAACAAGTAAGGCGACAACAATCATAAAAAACAACTTTCGCCCTGGGAAATTTATCCACGCAAATCCATAAGCTGCAAATGCAGCTATAAGTATTGGGATAATTGTAGCTGGAATTGCAACCGTTAAACTGTTTAAGAATGAATTAAAGAAGCCCCGTCCAGTAAGAACTTTTTTGTAATTCTCAACAGTAAAAGTACGATACTCTTTATCCATTGCTTTCCACCAACCGCTTTTTGAAACATCATCTTTTGGTCTCAATGACGTTACCAGCAGTCCTATTGTTGGAACAGTCCAAGTAAGACATATCAAAAGAAGAATCCCATTTACAAGAAGTTTCTTAATCCGTTTTTGTAGTGAAACTGATTTTATCATTAAAAAGCCTCCTTATCTTTGAATTGTCTGATGTTGTATATAACAGCAGGAATTACGGCAATCAACAATATGATCGCATAAGTTGACCCCATGTTGTAATTTTTATAGACAAACATCTCCCTATATTGCAATGTGGCAAGTACGTCAGAGTTAAAATTACCCCCGGTCATTGAGTAAACAATATCAAATATTTTTAAGGAAAGAATCATTATTGTTGTCCCGACTGTTATTATTGTCCCTTTTATATAGGGGATTACAACAGATAGGATGATTCGCATTTCTCCGGCACCATCTATCCTTGCTGCTTCATATAGATCTTCCGGAACTCCCTTTATTGCGGAGGAGATCAACACCATAGCATAACCGGTTTGCATCCATACCAGTATGAAAACAAGCAGTACAGAATTTAATGGCGATAAAGTCAGCCAGTTTTGAGGCTGCCCTCCGAACGCTGTTATGATAGCATTTAGTAATCCTATCTGATTTTCACCGGATGGCTGATAGGCATATATAAATTTCCATATAACACCGGCACCTATAAAAGAGATAGCCATCGGCATAAAAATCAGTGCCTTAGCAAGTATTTCAAAATCAGACCTATCTGCTAATAATGCTATGACAAGTCCAAATAATACAGCTAAGGTAGGCCCGAGAATAAGCCATATTAGATTATTCCGAAGTGAAATCATAAAATCTCTGCTTTTAAATGCTTTGATATAATTGCCTAATAAAATAAATCTATCTGTAGGCTGATAAATACTTCTAAACATCTGTTGCTGCTGAAATCCTCCAGTCAGTTTCGGGATTAACTCTTTTACAAAATACTGTTCAGGTATTGCTTTCGGCAGCGCTCCATATTCTACTTTGTAAGCAGACATATCTTCGTTCTTATCAATCCATTTGGAATAATCATCATAAAAATTAATCCCCTTCAGAATATCTATCACAGAATTCTTTTCATCTTGAGTAAAAGGTAATTTTTTTATAACGGTATTTCCCTTTCTAATATGTTTTTCGTTTAAAAGTGTATAGACTTTCTTACTATCATCATGAAAGCTAAAATAAACTGATCTGATAGTTGGAAACAACAAATACCACGTTAATATAACTAATGCCGGTCCAACAAATAAAAACGGCAGTAATTTTGAGCCTATCTTTGAAGGCAGCATATTGATAAGCCAATTAGTAATAAAGTACAATGATAAAATTCCTCCTACACCCCAAAGTATGGCAATAAAAACCATAACAAACTTGGGCGCATTTGCATCTCTTAAGAAGAAATAACCTTGTACTAGTAAAAAACCTGCTATTGCCGGTACAATTACTGCCGTCAGAATTTTGCCAATTATAGAACCTGTAATCCTGCAGAATAGAGCAACAATATTATTTATATGATTCATTTAACTCCTCCAAATTTATCCACAAGGACATCATGTAAAACATATCATGTATAATTTTAAGACAGAGAGCAATGCCGGCAATTTCTTTATTTTGAAATTGAGGTTACCATTACTCTCTGTTATCACTTTATGCAATCACAAATCCTGCCCCTATGAATTTAGGCAAGTTTTGCAGATTGCTTCAACTACTTAGGCCACTGGGATTTAATATCAGTTAAAACCTTATCTAAATCTTTGCCGCTCACATAATTAACCATCTCTTTCCAGAACGCTCCTGATCCAACTTCACTTGGCATCATATCAGAACCATCAAATCTAAATACTTCTGCGTTAATAAGAATTTCAGCAAGAGATCGGTCAATATCTGTCTGATATAACGAGATATCCTGGTCTTTATATGCAAACAAAGCTCCTCCTGATTTCTGCCAAGGAGCACCAGCTTCGCTTGTTGTTAAGTATTTCATAAACTCATGGATTTCTGGTCTGTCATTGAATGCAACAAATAAATCTCCCCCGCCAAGAACCGGAGTTTTATATTTCTCATCAATTGAAGGTAGTGCAAAAACCCCAACCTCAGCATCTAAATTCTTTTGAATCTCTTCTGGGAAAAAATTAGTTATAAAATTTCCTTGTCTGTGCATCCATGCTTTAGGAGGGTTTTCGAATAAAATTTTTGACGCATCTCCAAATGCTGTAGTAGATATATTTGCCCTTCCCCCGTAAACATATTTTGGAGCAAACCATATTTCGCCCATTATTTCGACAGCTCTCTTCACTGAAGGGTCATTAAATGGAATTCTATTGGCCACCCAGTCATCATAAACCTTAGGACCGGCAGTTCTTAACATAATATCTTCAATCCAATCTGTTGCGACCCAACCTGTAGCCGCACCTGACTCCATGCCTACAGACCATGGAGTTTCACCTTCAGCAACCATTTTATCACTTAAAGCTTTTAACTCGTCCCAAGTTTTAGGAATCTTCCATCCTCTTTTCTCCCACGCTTTCTTTGGATACCAAACTATGCTTTTTAAATTCACTCTGTGGACTACGCCAAAAATAGTTCCATCAATAGTCATTAGATCGATCCAGCCCTGTGAGTAATTGGATTTTATATTACTAATCGTTTCTTGTCCCATTGGAACAAGCATCCCTTTTCGAGCCAGATTGATTACTCCACCGGGTTGCGGGAACATGGCAACATCTGGGGGATTCCCAGCTTCAGCTCTCACGTAAATTAAAGATTCAAATTCTTTTGTTCCCTCATACGCAATTTTGATCCCTGTAGCTTTTTCAAACGGTTTAAAACAACTTTTTAATTTTTCAATGTCTTCATCTTGAGCAATAGGGCCTAAAATATTGATCACCTTGCCGGAACTTGATAAATCACCTTTTTTACACCCTGTAACAGAAATAATAAATACTGCAGTAAAAAATAGAACCAATAAAGCTTTTGTCTTCATATCTTCCTCCATTGTTTAAATGTATTAAAAGTGTAAGATAAAAATATTTAAATGTCAAGCGCAAACGTTTGCATAATGATTTTTTTTTAAAGGCACCTCTAATAACCTGCTTTGCATTTCAAACAAAGTAGTTTTTCTCATAGACGAGAAGCTGAAGTCATAGCATAATCTGTTTATCTGGGAATTTCATCGACGAAGTATATGAGAAAAAGAACGAGTATGAAACCAAGTGAGGTTATTAGAGGTGCCCTTAATATTATCTTTCTATTAGCGTAGGCTTAAGCATAATTTGACAAAGCGGAAGTTCTTTATTTTTTATAAAATCCGAAATTGCTTTTGCTCCACAAAAACCAATTTGGCGGGATGGCTGAGATACTGTTGTCAAAGGAATATATTTTGAAGGATAAAGGTCATCATATCCCACAACAATTTTATCTCCTCCATTATTCTTAATTGCAGATATACCTCCATAAGCCATTTCATCACAAAAATAAAAGAAAGAATCAATTTCCGGATTATTATTGAGAAGTTCATATGTGAGCTCTTTCGATTTTCTTTCATCCTTGTCTATAAATTTTTTTGCCAATTTTATGTTATTATTTGATAAAACCTCTTCAAATCCACGCAATCTTTCATCCTGCAAATTGGTCTGCTCTGTTACACCAATGTAACAAACATTACTGCATTTCTTGCTTAAGAAATAATTGCCAACCAATTTTCCGCCGTAGTAATTATCACAAGTTATAAAATTCTCGTCTTTATCAACAATATCAAGATAAACAAATGGTATATTATATTTTGAAAGAACCTCTTTTTCATTGTTAGTCAGCGTAAAACCCATTATTATAAGCCCATTTAAACTCTCTGATATTATCCTTCTAAAAATATCATCTCTTCTTTTACTAACATTATAAATCATCAGACTAAAATCAGTATTATCTATGTATTCATCTATACCCTGTAACAATTCAAAGAAATATCTATGTATAAGCTCTGGGAAAATAACTCCGATTGTTTTATCCGGATAATTTTTACTGACAAGATGTCTGGCAAATTTATTGGGACTGTAATTAAATTCCTGTGCAATTGTCTCTATCTTTTTCTGAGTTTCTAACGGAATTCTTTTGTCTTTATTTAGTGCCCGTGAAACAGTGGATGGAGATACATTCGCCTTCATTGCAATGTCTTTAATTGTTATCATAAATTCCTACCTCAAAATTAAATGTTTCGTGGTGATACGAAAACATATTTCTGATCTATCCAAAATTATCTATTCTCTAAACCTTTGCAATTGTATACAATAAATTATCTTTGTTGTCCTGTTTTTTGGATATATAAAACACTACATTTAAAAAAATCATCATCCGGAGATTTTATTTGATATATAAAATAAATATGTTAATATGTCCCGGTGTCTTTTAACATTCATAAAAAAGGGGCAACAAAGTATGGATGAACAACAAAATGCAGATGGCTTTCTTCTGGCAAGAATGGGTGTAGATTCGGAAGGCAATTCCGAATTTAAAGAACCGATATTTTTAACAATGTCTTCATATAAGAATGCAAAATATATGGATATAAGAAAGTATTATAGCGATAATGGCGAGTGGAAGCCGACTAAGAAGGGCGTAACATTAAACCTTGAGCAGATATCCATTCTCAAAGAAATAATGAATGAAAGATTTGATGAGATCGAAAAGTGGTTTAAATAAATGTCGGAATTTTTTAAAAGAATAGGGGATTTTATGAAGCGAAATGAGAGATTTCTTTGGATAGGGGTAGTGTCGTTACTCCTTGTTTTTTCTGTTTTTGTAGTTGTTGTCAATTCTGCCGCTGCGGCGAGTCTGAATTTCGGGTTCCCGGGTATGCAGAAGTTTATGAATGTATACAACTCGATTAAATCTGAGTTTGTTGATGCTGATAAAGTCGAAGACAATGTTTTGATAAACGGTGCTATTAAAGGGATGCTTCAAGCACTTAAAGATCCGTACACAGAGTACCTCTCTGTTGAAGATATGTCTGAGATGAATCAGACTTCAACCGGTACGTTCGGCGGTGTGGGAATGATAATTTCGGAAAAAGATGATTATATTTCGGTTGTATCTCCTATAGAAGATACTCCTGCATTCCGCAAAGGGATGAAAAGCGGGGACATGCTCATATCAGTTGACGGTGAGTCACTCAGAGGTGCAAAAGTATCGGAAGCGGCTAAAAAACTGAAAGGGGAACCGGGAACTACCGTTAAGGTGGAGTTCATGAGGGACAGTGTAAAATATGAGGTTGAACTGATAAGGGCTGTAATTGACGTTCCTACAGTTAAATATACCATGATAGGCGATCTCGGTTATCTGAGAATAACACAATTCTCCGGAACGACGGACAAACACGTCAAAGAAGCGCTTGAGTTTATAAGAGATAAAAAAGCCAAAGGTCTCATAGTAGATCTCAGGATGAATCCGGGCGGACTTCTCGGCAGCGTAATAAAAATTGTAGACTACTTCCAAGATACCGGAACTATAGTATCGACTAAAGGACGAAAATTATCACAGCAAGATGAGTACACTGCCTCCAAATTTACTACAATTGTTCCGCAGGATACTCCGATCGTGGTTCTCATCGATAACGGATCGGCGAGTGCATCAGAAATATTCTCGGGAGCCATAAAAGATCTAAAAAGAGGTATACTTATCGGAGAAAAGTCTTACGGTAAAGGTTCTGTACAGACTATCCAGCAGCTTGGAGACGACGGTTTTAAAATAACTATAGCGAAATATTACACACCGTCCGGAATATGTATCCACGGGATCGGTATCATGCCGGATATTGAGATAAAGGAACCTGAACTGACCGATGATGAAAAAGACTCTTTGAGAAAAATCTATAAAGATAAAGTTATCGATAATTTTATAAAGGCAAACCCTAAACCTACAGATGCTCAGATAACTGCGTTTATCAACGAAAAAAAGGCAAAAGGCAATAATCTTTCCGATTACAACATGAGAAAACTTATCAAAGGTTCCGTGACAGCGCTTGACAGTAAGGCTCCGATATTTGACCTTGAGTACGATATGCAGTTAAGCAAAGCGGTTGACATTCTCAATAAGAATGAAGTAAAGATCAAAGACGGTAAATTTTACTATACCGGTGCACCGGTTAAGGCTAAATAATGATAAGAAATGTTGTTTACCCGG
Organism: Spirochaetota bacterium; assembly: GCA_041306845.1. Lineage (GTDB taxonomy): Bacteria > Spirochaetota > GWE2-31-10 > GWE2-31-10 > GWE2-31-10 > JBFZEO01. The sequence goes on along the minus strand of JBFZEO010000297.1, from coordinate 8,509 downwards.
GATCTTTTGATCCGATGACAAACGGTCATCTTGACATAATCAAGAGATCACTAAATATTTTTGACAGGATGACAATTGTCCTCGCAAAAAACAGCCTTAAGACAACTTTTTTCAGTTTATCCGAAAGGATAGATATGATAAAAGAAACACTTGATTACGCCGGTTTATCGGACAGAGTAACCATCGATAATCATGACGGACTCCTTGTCGACTATTGCAGAAATAACAATATAAATATTCTGATAAGGGGGATCCGCCCCCTTGTAGATTTTGAATACGAATTTGAAATGGCGATGATAAACAGGGAACTGAATCATAATATCGAGACGTTGTTCATATTAACAGATCAAGAATATTTTTATCTTAGAAGCACCTTGATAAAGGATGTTGTAAGACTCGGAGGAGACATCTCGTCTAAAGTCCCTCCCCCTGTTCTTGAAGCGTTAAAAAGGAAACTCCTCGATAAAGTCTGAATACCTTGAAGTTTAAACATTAAAAAAATACGGAGTTTGATAAAATGAAAAGATTGATTAATTTATTAAAAATAATCGGATTAATTGGAGTCTTTATTTTACTCAGACTGTTCTCCTACAGAGTTACACTGAACAACTTTTTTGTTTTCTTCATAACAGAAGTTCTATCGATTTTTATATCGGTCTTCTGCATCAGCTTTTTTACAGATCGGGACAAATCCGGATTGGAAGACCGTTTTAACGCATCATTAAAAGCCTCGATCCCGGTAACTGCGGCAATCTCCATTCTCACAATACTCAAGTTCAGCATACCTGTCTGGCTCGCCAATTATGCAGCCGTATTTATGCTCGGCGGAGTGATTTACGTACGTGAGTTCTTTATATACGGAAAGTCTGACAGCAGGAATTTTTATTACTGCCTCATATCCGCATCGGTACTTGTTGCATTAAAACTGTTATTTAATGTATTTAACCTCGTTTCTCAAGACGTAGTATTAAATGTTGAGTTCACTTTCATCTCCATATTCATTTTATCCATTTTTATAACAAGGGCAGTCGTTTTCTCTTTCTTTGTGAATGGAGTTGTCGAGTACGAGGGGAATGAAACATACATTTATGAATCTATGCGTGTCGGTAAATCAAAAAGCTGTGATATAGTAGTAACCGATGGAGATAAAAATGCAAAATCTGTCTATTTTACAGTTAGTTCAAAGAACGGATCACTGTTTGTGAGACCTGCGTTTGAGATGAAACTGGACAATAAGATTATAACTGAAAAAACTGAGCTGCAGGACGGCGATACGATTAAAGCATGCGGGAACTACTTCACTGTGACCGGAGACACCGGTACCAGAGTTAAGAAGATTTTTGTATTACTTTTAGGTATATTAGGCAGCTTCACTGCTTTTGGTGAGGATCTCGAGATCTCTCCTCGTAAGGAACCATATTTTGCCGATTACAGCGGATATCCGACTGTCAGCATGTACATCCCATTCAGCAACAAGGTAAACTACGGTGATAACCCGGAATATGTTTTTATCGCAGAAGGTGAAAACGGTATCGACTATAAAAAAACAAAAATCGAAGATAGTTTCGGAATCGATGTCGTTTTTGTTCTCGACGTCACTGGCAATATGCCGGAGCGATACAAGCCTCTGAGACAAAGCATTATCAACATGTATAAAGAGATAAACAGTACCGGCAAGAATCTGAGAGCCGGAATTGTGACCTTTGCCGATGAAGAGAGCGAACAAAATATCTATCCGCTCACGCCGGGCAGAGATAAATTTGTTTCATATCTGGACTCTATCAGAGGGCTTTCCGGCAATGATTACAAAGAAAATCCGCTGGACTCACTAAAGGCGGCTCAAATTATGCTCAACGATAGAAGCAGACAGAGAGTTGTGATTTTCATGACCGATGCACCGCCTCACGTTCGTGGGGACCGCGGCAAAGAGGGAGTGAGGGACTTTACATCACTTAACATCGAAGATATAAAACATATTTACAGGGAAAACAACATTCTCCTGCTGACAGTAAGTTATGAAAGATTTCCGGAATATCAGGCACTTATCAGCAATGATAAAACAAAATTCTTCGACATTGAGAATGTTGATAATCTCGGCAACGTGATAATATCCATCTCGGGGTATCTTAGTTCTCAGGTAAAGGTAAACTACAACTCATGGCTCCGGCTTGGTTCAATCGGAGACACGATATCGGTCTACACCGGAGATGAAGCTGTCAAACAGCGTAAAGATTTCACGATAAGAAAACTTACAAAACGGAGATTTTTCAACTCACTATTCGGTATCTTTTAGCTTCCCGGTTTATCAACAGATTCGTTTGATATGATACTGAATATGTGTTCTTTAAGGAATCCGAACTCTTTCAGCTGCCTATAAACCGTGCTTATGATAACTTTTACGATTGCCATTATCGGTATCGCAAGGAGCATTCCCAGCATCCCGAAAAAGTTGCCGCCGATAATTATCCCGAGGATAACTATAATCGGATGAAGATTAACAGATTTTCCGAGGATAGCGGGTTTTAAAAATTGATCAATCAACTGTACTATTCCCACAACAACAAAGACACCTATAAATGTCGGATGTATACCAAATAAAGAAACGTGTTCTGCTGGAATAAGATCAAGCACGCAAATAGCAGCTCCGAGCACCGCACCAAACCACGGCCCGACATATGGAACAGCATTTGCAAGACCGGCTATCATACCGGTAATAAGCGCTATGTAGAATGGGAACCCGATGAAGTACCATCCGAGCGTAGTCAGAACACCAACTATAAAACTCTCAACCAGAGTTCCCCTTATAAACGACCCGAAAATAAGATCCACTTCCCTGATAGTTATCATACTCATCTCAAAATATTTGTTTGGAACAAACGAGAGCATCCATCTGAAAATTTCCCGCCCATTCAACAGAAAAAAGAATACTGCAAACGGAATAACAATTATCAAAGAAAACACGTTCATAATGCCGGAAACCAGCTTAGGCAAAGTGTTTGTGAGACTAAAACTCGAATTTATTTTCTCGACAAGTCCGGCAAAGAGTTCATCCCACTCGATAAAATCGTATCTACCCGCAAGATCATCTTTAATTACCGTTAAATTTCCTATCGCCTTGTTTTTAAACTGGTTAATCTCTTCCGGAGTCGGCAGATACTTTTTAATCAGGAAAATGAGCAAAACAAAAACCACTATAATTATAATAAATATTGCGATTACAACCCAGATTCTATCTATCTGCCGCCTTTCAAAATACCCGACTATAGGATTAATCAGATATGAGATGATAAACGCAATTATGATTGCATTAAGAATTGGTACCGTAAAATAAATTGATGACAATATAATGAGAAAAGAAAATGCATAAAAAATTATTTTTATGTAATTAAACTGAATGTAAGTTTTTCTTTTTAGAACGAAATTTTCTTTTCTTTCCACTTTTATTTCTCCGCTATATGTAAATTTCCATCTTGTATTTTACCAGTTCATCGGTTGTCTGTTTCAGTTTATCAGACACAAGCGCTGCGATGTCCTGCATTATTTTTACACCCATTCCGGTTTCGCGGCTTATGAGGTCGTTGAGATCGTGTTTAAACAGGATATATGCCGTAGCCGGAGTAACACACAACGCCGAGGCTGTCCTCTGGATATCTGTCAGAAGCGCCAATTCACCAAGTATCTCCCCCTGCCCTATCGAGGCAAGCGTCATGGATTCACCGGCAGGATTTATCTTTCCTATCTCTATTGTACCCGATTTTATGATAAACATACCGAGTGCCGGCGTATCCTCTTTAAAGAGATATTCAGATGCACTGTATTTTCTTTCGTACAAAATCAGACTTATCTGCTTTAATTCATGTTTTGAGAGTCTTGTAAAGAATGGGACGCTCTTCAAAGTATTTAAAAGATCCTTGTTTATCTCCCCATTTTTCTTATTACTCATCCAGAGGGGTACGTGTAATTTATTTTTTGTAGGTGGAATATTATTCTTGAGATCTTCCATAGTTATTTATCCTCTCGACCATATTAAACGATTATAAACAAACAATATCATTTATTCTTAATATTTCAAATCGGATATTTAAAATTATTTTTAATTATTGACATTACAAGTGTCTAATTATAAAATCAAACAACAGGAAAAATTAAAGCACTTGATGGAAGTCATTATGAATATTATCGAAATAAACGAAAAAAACATTGATACAGAACATATCTGTTGCGCAATCGGGAATGACAAAGAAAACAAAGCACGAGCAGAAACCAAGAAAGATTGGATGAAAAGTCAGTTTAAAAACGGATTACATTTTAAACGCATGGACGAAAGAGGTAAAATCTTCATTGAATATATGCCAATAGAATTCGTATGGAAACCAATAAACGGATCAAACTATATGGTAATAAATTGCCTATGGGTTTCCGGACAATTCAAAGGTAAAGGATTATCAACACAATTACTAAATGAATGCATTAAAGATGCAAAAGATCTAAAAATGGATGGTGTTGTAGTTGTAACAAGCAAAAAAGTAAAACCATTCTTGACTGATAAAAAATATTATCTAAAACATGGCTTTGAAGTCGTCGATGAAGCTGAACCGTATTTTGAATTACTTGTTTTACCATTTAATGCAAATGCGAAAAAACCAACATTTACCGAGAAAGCAAAAAATGGAGATTGCGATGTAAAGAATGGGTTCACATTTATTTATAGTAATCAATGCGTTTTCATGGAAGAGTACGTAAGTTTATTAAATAATGCAGCAAAAAGCTTTAATCTGCCCACAACAACTATAAAATTGACCACACATGAAGAAGCTAAATCCAATGGAAGTCCGTTCGGAACTTTAGGAATTTATTACAATGGAAAATTTGTAACCCATGAGCTAATGACAGAAGCAAGATTTAGATCATTTACTGAAAAAATAATCATTTAACATCTGCTTGAACAGAAAAAGTTTTTATTATAATTTTCTCATAGAAAGGAAGGATATAGTGGATAAAACAGCAATTATTACGGGTGCAACCAGCGGAATCGGCAAAGCGATTGCAGATAAGTTAATCTCACATAAATATAATGTTGTCCTAAATGGAAGAAGTTTTACCGAACAGATTAATGAGGATAACATCATAACAAACAATTCAGATTTGACTGATGATGAAACAGCAGAAACATTGCTGCAGCTAGCTTTATCTAAATTCGGCAAAGTTGATTACCTGTTTGTAAACGCAGGAATTATTGAGTCCGCATCGATTGAAAATATAAACATCGATAAGATGTGCCATATGATGCGCTTAAAGGTGGAATCCACATTCAGACTGATCTACACCGTACTAAAATACATGAAGGTAAAAGGAGCCGGACATGTGTTTATCATGTCGAGCGTATTAGGAACAAAAACCAGAGAAAATTCCGGAGCATACGCGGCGGCTAACTATGCGACCGAGGCTCTTGCGGAGTCACTGAGAATGGAATTATCGGATACAGATATTCAAATTACCTGCATAGAACCGGGACTGGTGAAAACAAATCTGCATAGAGATTGGACAGTTCATCCTCAGGAACTGCTCGGGATCAGTAACGCACTGAAACCTGAAGATATTGCAGATACTGTATTTGAAATTATGGGCAAAGCGGAATATATAAGGATTCCGAGAATAATGATCCTTCCCAAAGGACATAAAATTTAATGAAGTAAATTCATATTACAGATCACTGTAAGCAGACCGATAACTTTTATTTACAGGTCAAATAAACATTTGAAACAGCTATCAAGAAAACTTTTTTCGACTCAAAACTGACGCCGGATTAAGATTAGAAATCATTAATCAAAACAGATCCCGATACAAGTAAAACTACCTTTAAAGAAAGATCGGTGTTTATAAAAAGCTCATTCGACATTTTTTTACCGTTGATAGATTTTACAAAAAAGAGTATTACTCATTTTATAAGAGGTTTTTATGGAACAAAAGGATTTCATGTCGATTGCCGTTGATGAAGCGTTTAAAGGACTCGATAAAAATCATGGCGGACCTTTCGGTGCCGTTATTGTGAAGAATGGTAAAATCGTCTCAAAAGGTCACAATGAGGTGATCCGCCGCCACGATCCCACCTGCCACGCCGAGATGATGGCGATAAGGGCGGCTTCACGCAAACTTAAGAGATTTGACCTATCGGACTGCGAGATATACTCCTCCTGCGAACCATGCCCGATGTGTTTCGCTGCTATCCATTGGGCAAAGATAAAAAAACTCTACTACGGATCAACAAGAACCGATGCCAAAGAGATCGGATTCGACGACGAATTCATATATGACGTTATCAAAGGAACTTCAACAAAGAATCAGGTCGAAGTCATAAACATTTTTAGGGAAATATGCCTCAAACCGTTTAAATCGTGGACAGAAAAAGCAGATAAAACCCCATACTAAAGGGCATCTCTAATAACCCGAAATATACCGGATATAAAAAAGGCTGCTGAATTCACCATATGGTAAATTCAGCAGCCTAAACAGTTTATCTTATCGGACAAACACCTTTATCGCATCCGTCCGTTCCGATATCGGTCTCTATCTTCGAGTTTTCATACTTACTTAAAAGATGCGGAGTAAAAAGCTTCATTCTACCCACGATCTCATCGTACTCGCTTTTTGATATCGCCTCATAAGGCATCAATTTGTAAAAGTTATCCTCCAGCGCTATGAATGAAACCGCAACTGTCTCATCCCAGTTGTCCCATATCCATTGTTCAACTTTATCCCATTCATCATGTCTGACATGAACAGTGATAGAACAGTTATGATCCACATAGTGCGTCATAAACTTCCTGTAGATCTCAAGCTGTTCGATCGCACTAACATCAAACTTTGTCTTACCCTCCGGAGCCTTAATCGGGAACTCGACAACCTTTGTCGTACATGTTTCAAGCGGCTGTCCAACCTCAGGATATACCGGATAACCAAGCTCCTCACAAACTTTAACCAGAGGATCATGAGCATTTATCCTTATCCTGCGCAGATAGTAGGGCGAGTGCGAGAAATGGACTCCGCTTGAGACTGTCGGCAGCTGTGATAGAGTTCCCTCGGGTTTTATCGTTGTCACAAGGAGCGGTTTAGGCTGTCCGAGAGTCTTTGCGTAATTTTCTACCTCCGAAACTGCCGTCTCCCGAAGTTTCTGCAGAAGCTCTATCTCTCCGTCATCTGTCAGTCCGACAGCATTCTTCATGTCCTGCCAGCCGGTGAGCGAGCACCCTATCAGCCTGTCTCTTGATTGAATGGAATTCCACTCCGGTATCTCAAGATCGATAGTAGACATGCGGTAGCCGGCCCTCGCCGACAACCGCTGAGCCTCAAGCAGCCCCTCAATATCAAGAGTTTTATCCTCATTCACAAAAGCAAACACGTTAACCGTGGTGAGGTTGCATAAACCTTTATCATCAAGGAGTATCTCTGCGCACGGATTGACGCCATTCATATCGGGACGCCTCGCCGCAGCAGCCTTTGCATTTATCCACGCCGGTTCGCCGGAGTATCGCATCTGTTCTATCTGCCAATGGAGTCTCTCCCGCGTCGGTTTATCTGTGTAGTATATGGAGTTATTGCTCATCTGTCTGTGAATAAGATCTTCATTAACAATCCATTGTCCGTCTATGTTTTTATAGAGATTATTCTTCGCGGATATGGATTCTTCATCATCTGGATCAAGCAGCACGATCTCGGCTGTTCTCCTGACACCGCCCACAACCACATTCTCACCTATAATATTGGCTATATCGAGACAATCTATCGGATGCAGACGGATCTTGCTCCCCCCTGCTAACGCTGCCCGCTTCCTAAGAACCGTTACAATCTTGTTGAACATATTTTTAAGACTCTCGTGACCGCTTGACGTACCGCCGAACGTCTTGAGTTTTTCTCCCTTGCCGCGCACATTATCATAATTAAGGATTATAGTTTTGATCTTACGGTACCCGTTTACATATAATAATTTGATAAAGAAATCGAGTGCATCGGTCCACCCCTCTTTTGAGTCGCCGATTATGATCTCTGCAGTGTTGCCGTTTGAGAACTTGAGTCCGGTGTTCTCCTCCCTCTCCTCCTGTTTCAGCGGGGAATAGAATCTGTGTACAACATCAAAATCGGTTCTCAACGCCGGCAGCTTGTTCACGTCACTCTTTAATATTCTCACCCCGACACCGGAACCGATCATCAGCAGATAAAAAAGATCTTTAAACGCACTAAAGTTATCTATAACTTCAAACGCACAATTAAAATTTGCCATTGGATAATTAGATGAAACTTGAGTATTGCCTACCCAGAACGTCCTGCCGGAGAGGAACTGCCGGAGGTTGAATATGTTATCAAAAAGTTTTAATGCCTCGGATTGAGTTGTCGGAACAAGGGAGCAGTTGTATTCCACCGCACGCCGGACGGTCTCCCACCAGTACTCACGCCTATTTTCATCGGGAAGCCATCTGGAATAAGTCCTGTAATAGACAAAATTACCATACTG
>JBFZEO010000296.1:0-7376 GCA_041306845.1 Spirochaetota bacterium | reverse complement strand
AATTATTTTAGAAAAAAGTGAAAGGTTGTGAAAATGAGTGAAGAATTGAAGAAAGTTTATGAATCGGCTGTGAATATTATAAGATTTGCGCCTCAGTTTAGTAAGGTTCTATCTGTTAAACTAAAAATGAAGGGTTTTGCCTCGGCGGATATTGACGAGGTTATTGAACGTTTAAAAGAGGAAGACCTTTTAAATGATAGAAAATATGCGCTTATATACGCAGACTCTGTAATCAAGAAGAATCCTGTCGGTAAGGCTATGCTTGAGATGAAACTCATGGAGAAAGGGATTGATCGTGAGATGTCTAAAGAGATAGTTACTGAGATTTTTAGAGAAGAATCTGAGGATGATGTTTTTGAGAGATATGTAGCAGGAAACCTAAATAAAATAAAAAGTCTCATCGATAGTGAAAATTATAGTTCTCTCCATCTTAAGTTGAGCAGCTCAGGATTTGGCGGATATAGAATCGGCAAGATAAAGAAGATAATAAGTAAAATTTCAGCAACAAACGGAGATGAGTGTTTTGATGATGATTTCATTGATTAAATTCAAAAATAAAAAAACCTATTCCGCCCTCACTGTTGAATATAGGGAAAATCTTAATTTTATTCGTTTTTGACGAGTGATCAGTAAAATTGACTTTTTCTAAAGTTATTTCTTTCTTTTCCTCAAGCATTTTTGCATACAGTGATGAGAGATCAACGTTTATTATTTCTGTTATATTTTTCATATGATTTGTTTGCGGATTTATCTTGAATTTATTTGATAAAATATCACTGTAACCCATTATTTCACCTACAGGATCAGCAACTATTACTGGAGCATGAAATCCTGCTATCAGAAAGTCGCAGAGTTTCTTAAAAGATGTTATCTTAAGTTTTCTCCTTTCAGACAGCCCGTTCAGATTGAAAAAAAGGGCTTCTATCTGGGCTCCGAGTTTATCAAGTTTCTTAAAAGATCTGGAGTTGTCGGCAATACTTTGCCCTCGTGAATTCTCAATTATCTTATCCAATTCAGAGTAAACTCTCAGACTTTTATAATAGATAGTAAAGAATAAGAGAAGATATAGTAAAAGTGCTGTTATCATCATAAATATTAGTATTTCCGAGTAATATTTAATGTTAATTATGTTTCTGAAATCAACATTGTTTATAATCAGATAAAAAGCAAGTGACAGAATGATTGTTGTAAATAAGGATATGACGAACAAAAATCTTATATGGCTTTTTTTTATGAGAATCATGATTTTTCCTTTAATGTAATTATATTCTTCTCTTCACCGACTACTACTATGATGTCATTTTCGAGTAGTCTGTCGTTCGGTCCGGGGAATATGAAGTTTTCCCGCGTTATGGGATTACCAACGTCATCAACTTCGTAACTTATCCTTTTTATGGAAACTACAGATATATTATATCTTGTTCTTATGTTGAGATCAAAAAGCGTTTTACCAAGAAATGACGGAGGTACTAATATTTCGGCAAATACATAGCTGCCCGATATCGGGATCTGCTCTATGATGTTAGGCGATACAAGTTTATTTGCAATTCTCCGACCCTCTTCAACCTCAATATTGATAATCTCGTTTGCTCCGATCTGACTGAGTATTTGACTGTGGATTTCGGAAGATGATCTGGCGATTATGTATGGAATTTTATATTTTTTTAAAAGAGCAGTTGATAGAATGCTCGCCTCAATATCCTCAGCAATTGCAACAACAGCGACATCTATTGTGTCAAGCGGAGTTTTGTTTAGTGAATCCTCCTCGGTTGTGTCGAGTAGTATTGCTTGAGTTACGATGTCTTTGAGTTTGTCTATCCTTTTTTGGTCTTTGTCGATTGCTATAACTCGTCCGCCTTTTGATGCGACTTCCCTGCATACTTCCATTCCGAATGTGCCGAGTCCGATAACAGCAAATGTTCTTTTATTATCCATAATTATTTAAACTCCATTCTGCATTCCGCAGTAAAATAAATAAGGCGGTTAACCTATCATAATTTCGGCGTCGGGATACTCAATCGTGACCGTTTTTTCCCTTTGCGTAATTGCTCCGAACAATGTGAGTGGGCCGATTTTGCCGATGAACATAGTGATAACAAGCACAAGTTTACTTATGCCGCGCAAATCTGATGTTATGCCGGTAGATAATCCGACCGTCCCGAAAGCCGATACGACTTCAAAAATAATTTGAATGGTGGGCTGGTTTTCTACAATAGATATAATTGTGACATTAAGAAAAACGATTGAGATAGATAATATCAGTATGATAAAAGATTTTATAATCAAATCTGATCTTATTGATTTGTTAAAAATGGTGACATTGCTGCGGTCTTTTATAAAGGATCTGATCGTTATTAATATCACTGTAAATGTATTTACTTTTATCCCGCCGGCCGTTGAGCCGGACGCTCCCCCTATGAACATAAAGAAAACCATAATCAAAAGAGTTGAGCTTGTCAGTGCTCCGATGTCGATAGAATTAAATCCTGCCGTACGGAGTGTTACTGCCTGGAAAAAAGCATTCATATATTGACTGAAAATGTTCATATGTATAAAAGTGTTCATGTGTTCGAGAAAGTAGATAATAAGTGTGCCGGATAAAATGAGTATGCCGGTTGTGATGCATACAATCTTTGTGTTTGCATTAAGAAGAACCGGGATTGACCGTTTAGAGCTGTGTTTTTTTAGTTTATTTTTAAATGTGTCAAACAGGTTGGTGATGACAACAAAACTTAATCCGCCGAATATTATGAGTCCGGCGAGAGTAAATACAGTAAGCGGTGAATTTTGAAATCCTATCAGATTATCAGAAAAAAGGGAAAATCCTGCGTTACAGAAAGCAGATATGGAGTGAAAAACAGAATAATAAACATTCGTTATACTAAATCCGAATATTTTATAAAAAGATATAAATAGAGATATGGCACCAACACCTTCAATAATAAATGTAATGATAAAAATATTTCTTATATTGTGCAAAAGTCCAGCCATATCATTGTCGCTCAGCAAATAAGATACTGTAATTTTTGCTTCGATAGATACTTTTTTGGCAATAAAAGTTGTTATGAGGTATGAAAAAATCATTATTCCTAAACCGCCCAGCTGTATAAGAGTCAATATAACGAGCTGTCCGAATAATGAAAATCTTGACGCAGTATCGACAACAGTTAATCCGGTGACACAGAGGGCGGACGTGGATGTAAATAATGCATTTATAAATCCGAGTTTTTCCCCTGTTGAACTTGAGATGGGGAGAATCAGGAGTATTGCTCCTATAAATGTAAAAATAAAGTAGCTTAATAGTACAGTCTTTGCCGGATTGTTCATTAACGCTTGTGAAAATTTCTTATTATCTGAACTGATGCCTTTTTTGAAAATCATGCAGGTATTTCGTACCATTATGAATGCTATAGCAGCTGTTTTAATTAGACTTGTATCAACTCCTATCTTAAACTGATTTTTATAAGTTATAATAAAGAATAATACAACAAGAATTGTAATATCAAGGTAAGACTTCTTTAGACTAAAATTGGAATTGATTTGAGTTATAGAGATATCGATAAAATAATATATAACTACTATATAAAAAAGATAATATAACATTCCAGTGAAATAAGAAGAATTACCTTTTAGTAAAAGATTTTCTATGGATAGAAATACGAATCCTAAAGATAGTAATGCAATAAGTATCTTATTAAAATAGTTGTTTTTCATCTCTTTTTATCACGGTATGATATCATATTAATCCTTATATTGTACTAAAATTGTGTTATATTTTACATCTTATATCGATGAGGAGGTTATAAGCGTCGTTGATTTTTGAGAATTTATTATCTGTCTCCGAATTTATCATATCGGGATGGTGAATCTTTGCGAGTCTTTTATAATTGGTTTTTACCATTTCAATTGTGTAGTCAGATGGCAGTTCGAGTAATTTTACTGCATCCTTAATCTTGTCGTAATTACCGAGAATTTCCCAAGTGCCGTTGACAAAGTCATCTGCCTTTTTCTCATCAAGTTTATAAAAATTGTTTTTGTCAAAATAAAACGACTTTATTGAGCCGCCGTCCACCCCATTCTCACCAAGAAGTGCTCTGTGACAACTGCAATAATCATCATCACCTGAGGGTAGGGAGCAGAAAAGTCCGCGGTACTCATCAAAATGTCTGCAAAATCCCTTTGCTGGATAAACCGATAATGAGGTTCTCATAAAATGAACGTGAAGAAATTTATTTTGTTTATAGTAGTGGTCCTGCAGTGTGTAAAGAAGGTAGAATAGGGCAAAATGGTACTGATATAGGGATAGAGGTTCGAGGGATCCGGGTGAAACATCGTAGAGTTTTCTCAGTAGATAACTTTCAAATTTAACACCGCCCATCTCTTCAATTATGGATTTTAATTTTATCTGGTAATTTTCTCCTGTAAGTGATTCAAAATCCATTGCTACAGCTCCTTTATTGAGAATATTATCATTATTTTATATAAACATCAACTTTAGGGCATCTCTAATAACCTCATTTGGTTTCATACTCGTTCTTTTTCTCATATACTTCGTTGCTGGAGTCCCCACATAAACAGATTATGCTGCGGATTCAGCTTCTCGTCTATGAGAAAAACTACTTTGTTTGAAATACAAAGCAGGTTATTAGAGGTGCCCTTTAGTGAAATCAAAATATCTGGTTAAATGTAAGATTACTTTTAATTAAATCTGATTTATGCTAAAAACTATCAATTGTATACGAGTGGGAGGGGGATAATGGAAAAATTACTCAATGGTATAGTCAAATTTATGAAGAAGGACTTTGAAGATCATAAAGAACTTTTTAAGGAGCTTGGAAAGGATCATAGTCCCCATACGCTCTTCATAGGCTGTTCAGATTCGAGGGTTGTTCCAAATCTTATTACAAATACGCTTCCCGGGGAACTTTTTGTTGTAAGAAATATTGCTAATATAGTTCCTCCATATAGAGAAACAAGTGAATATGTAGCAACAACATCGGCAATAGAATATGCTGTCCAGGTGCTTAATGTTGAAAATATAGTAGTTTGCGGGCATTCAAATTGCGGAGGTTGTTCCGTTCTCCATAATCAGGAAAAGATTGCTGATATCCCGCATGTAAAGAAATGGCTCGAGTTAACCGGTAATATTAAGGAGATGGCAGATTCGCTTGTTCCGGATGATGATCCGGGTGCAAGGGAATGGATAACAGAGCAGATAAATATAGTGGAACAGCTTAAACATCTGATGACATATCCATTCATAAAGGAAAAATATGTTAACGGTAAGATAAAGATATTCGGATGGTACTATATAATAGAAACTGGAGAAGTTTTTAATTACAATAAAGATAATGGATATTTTGAGCTTATCGGACTTGAAAAATAATAGAGAAGGATTTATAGTGTTTAAAGAATAAATATTTGAGCCTCTTGCAAAAATACTTTTTTTTCTATAGAGTTTTTGCAGGAGCTACATTTATAAAAATATTTAAATTTATTATTAAAGGGTTAAACCTTTTTGTTTATAATTGTATCTAATTTGTCAAAATGCGTTAAAAAATTTACAAAAAAAAGACGGAGAGATATTATGAAAACTAATAAATTCAGGTTATTAAACATTGTTTTTTTTACAGCAATCCTTTTAAGTCTTACATCCTGTTTTCCTATTTTTTCACCAGCTATAGGTGATACCGATGTTGAAGAGTATGACGATGACGACGACGACAACAAATATGATGTTTATCCGGTGAGTCCGGTTATTGTGAATGGCGATAGTTTCGAGGTTGATGATAATGTTACCTATTCAAAAAACATAGCGGCCACAGCTGTTCAGCAGCACTCCATAAATCCGGACGGTGATGTTGACTGGGTTAAGTTTAATGCTCTTTCTAATAATAAATATATCATAAGATTGTCCGATATAAAGGGATTTGAACCCGATGTTGCTCTGTATGATATAGATGGACGCACTGTTATAGAGATGAAGAATACGGGAACCCATACTGATGTTTACGACTGGTGGGGAAGAGATTCTCAGGGAAATTATCTGGCAGAGGAGAAGGAGTCTATTGTTTTTACAGCTCCGGCAGAAGGGATCTATTATGTGAGGGTTAAAGATGTTTACGATGCCCATAAATCAGGTTCTTACAAGATAACATTAACAGAGGTTATCAACTTGGATGATCCTGTAAATTTGTCAGCCGTAGCAGGAAGTGATGATTTCCAGATAAATGTTTCATGGGATAAGGTTTCTAACGCAGCCGGTTATAGGTTATATAGAACTTCTGTTGCTCAGGATTTAAATAACCCAGATTATACTGATTTTACTCTGCTTCAGTCTATCAATGGCAACAACACTGTAAATTACTCAGATACTTTGATAGAGCCTTCTGTAACATATTACTATTATGTAGTGGCTTATTCCGGAGCGTCAGAGAGCGATCCAAGTAATGTTGATGATGCGGTTTTTGACTGGTCAACATTCAGATCTTCAAGAGATATTATAAATGCGTCTCAGGGGCAAATAGGTAAAATTACCATTACATTTAAAGATAAGTATAGCAATGCAAATATCGTAAGATACGATGTTTACAGGTCTCCTGACATAAACGGTTCAAGTTATGTGAAGATCGGAAGTTTTGATCAGGCAACAGCACTCAACACTTCGTTTGTGGAGAATGTTGATGGTGTTACTACGATTGCAGATACTTATTATTACTACTGTGTAAAGATTATTATAAAGATAAATAACGTTGAGACAGAGTCGGATTACTCCTGGTTTGACAGCGGAATGGGTAAATAGCCTGTTTATAAAAGTTCGTTGTCTATTTGACTATAGATTTATTTGATGATAGGTAGAGCATTGAGCTGCACATATGAGCAGCTCAGTGCTCTTTTTTATAGTGATGTTATTTTTATAATTCGTAATGTGAGCCCCTATTCTGACTCAAAATCCACATTCTACAAATCTAAGCGCCTCCTGCCTGCTAAATCCCCAGTTTTTCTTCTGATTTGCAAAGTCTATCTGCAGAATAGATTTCTTGGCAACGAGATCGAGACTTTTACCTGTTATCAGCAACCCTAAAAATGTTCCAAAGATGGCAAGAGTGAGCGATAGTATGAGAATGAGAGTTTGTATGAATGAATTATACAGAGAGACGAATATCATATGCGCATTAATATAGTGCAGCAACAAAGAATGTTTTAGCGAAGAATTCTCGTCATAAATAAAATACAGTGCTGTGTTTTCTCGATGTTGAGGCTGTAGGAAAAAACCAAATTGATGCCCTCCCTGAAACCGCATTATATGTAGATTTGAGATGCTAAAAAGAGGGGTTTTCTACAGCCTCGTTATCAGCTTTTATTATTGTATATTC
>JBFZEO010000295.1:0-3102 GCA_041306845.1 Spirochaetota bacterium | reverse complement strand
AAGATACCGGTCTCGGGAACTCTGCATATCCAAGGCTTTCATCTCCGCACTCTTTTTTTACCTTTTCGATAACTTCTGCAAATGTTGCAAGTTCGTCAACAAGTCCGATCTCCTTTGCCTGAGTTCCGGTCCATATTCTCCCTTCAGCGATATTCGGGATCACATCTGGTTTAATTTTTCGTCCCTCTACAACGTGATCAGTGAATTCTTTATAAATATTTTCCATTGATCTCTTCATCAAAACAACTTCATCATCGGTCACCTTGCGTGTTGAGTTATAAATATCGTCGTATTTATTTTTGTTTATTGTTACAAAGTTTACGCCGATTTTATCTGAGAGGTTTTTGTAGTTCATTAGAATGCTCACAACACCTATCGAACCGGTTATTGTCAACGGCGACGAATATATTTTATCTGCACAACTGCTTATATAATATCCGCCGGAAGCTGCAACATCACCCATCGATATATAAACTTTCTTAGTCTTTTTCAATTCTATAACTTCTTTTAAAATAAGCTCACTGGCAAGAGCGCTTCCGCCCGGAGAATTTACTCTTATTATTACTGATTTTATGGAATCATCTTCACGTATCTCTCTAAGATTATCTATAACAGTTTTTGCACCCACAATATCACCGGAAAACTGGCCGTCTCCTGAGTAGTAATTAATTATCGCTCCCTCAGCATAAACAATAGCAATTCTATCTCCGCCATCAACACCCTTTAGATCGCGCATATAATCGGTAACTGAAACAACATTGGTATATTTTTGTCCTTGTACTCTTAACGAGTCCAGTAACTCTTCATAAGTTTTAAAATCATCTATAAATCCAAGCTCTTTTGCAACAATCGGAGTCATCATAATTGTCTTGCCTAATTTATAATAGTTATCCATATCCTTAATTTCTTTTTTACGATTTTCAGAGATTATTTTTAATTTATCGTAATATGCCCTGTCAAAAACTGTAACATAATAATTATACAGATCCTGAGTCATCTTGTTTGAAGTATAATTTTCTCCGGTTCCTTTAAACTTTCCCATATGAATGACATTAAAATCGAGTCCTATCTTATCAAAAAGTCCTTTATAATAAGGGGACGTAATTGAGTATCCGGTAAGAGTAAGGTCTGCCGAATTTGTAGCAGGCATGTATATTTTATCTGCAATAGAGCACAAAAGATAATTGGAGTTATCTCCGGATGAAAACCATGCATAAACTCTCTTCCCGGACTTTTTAAAATCTTTAATCGCAGAAATCAACTCAAGATTGTTTACTGTTGAGTAGAATGTGAAATCACCATTAATTATTATACCTTTAATTTTATCATCAAATTTTGATGCTTTTATTGCCCTCAAATATTTCAGAAGCTGAACTTTATTTTTACCGCTCCCAAAAATAAAATCTCCGTCAGATATAGGTTTTTCAACTATTTTTCCATAAAAATCGAGTACCAGATAACTGTTATCTTTTATACCCGGCGTATATCTGGTGAAGTTCATAACCAATAAAACTATGATTGCTACAAATGCAATCACGCCGACAATAATTCCAAAAACAAAAATCCCCAATGATTTTAAAAAACTTTTCATATTCCTAAGAATCCTCCGTTTGCTGCATATTACCTTTAACTGATAACTGAAATCTCGTAAAACTTTTCAAGAACGTCATGTCTATCTCTCCGGTAGGCCCATTTCTATTCTTGCCAATTATTATTTGTCTTTCGTCAGACTCTTTGTTGCTTTCATCCTGCTGGGCTTTTTTATGTATAAATAAAATCATATCGGCATCCTGCTCTATTGATCCAGAGTCCTTCAGATCAGACATTTTGGGTGTAGATGAGTCACCGCGCTGTTCAACATTTCTGCTCAACTGAGCAAGTGCAACAACAGGTATATCCAATTCTCTTGCTAAAACTTTTAAAGACTTTGATATAAATGCAACCTGTTCATGTTTAGGTACATTGGTCGCCGAACCATTATCAGTGTACGATATTAACTGGAGATAATCAATAAACAATGCTTCTATATTGTAATCCCTCTTCATTTTACGGGCTCTACTCCTCAGATCCATAATTGAGATGTTAGGAGTCGCATCAAATATCATATCTGTCTGATAAATAACATCAGCCGCCTGTGCCAATTTATTAAGATCAAGTTTACTGAGCATCCCTTTTTTGTAGAATGTCTGATTTATCTTTGCTTCAGAGCATAAAATCCTTGTCACAAGCGATTCGGCACTCATTTCACTCGAAAAAAAACCGATTTTTCTTTTGTATCTGATTGCCATATTACATGCGACATTAAGCGCAAAAGATGTTTTACCCGCACTCGGACGGGCTGCGATTATTATCATTTCGGAGTTCTGAAATCCATCCGTCATCTCGTCCAGGTCGGAATAACCGCTTGGAACTCCGGAGTACTGCCCGGAGTTTCTCTGATTTTTAGAATAGTTACTTATCGTTTCTGATACAATATTTTTTATGTGAACAAAAGAATTTGAACAAACTTCCTGATTTATATCAAATATTTTTCTTTCAGCCTCGTCAACTAACCCTTTGACATCTTCGGGATTAGAATACGACCTCGATATTATTTCTGTAGAAACTGTGATTAGATTACGGAGCATTGATTTTTTCTTAACAAGATCCCCATAAAATTCCACATAAGCAGCCGTGGGTATTTTGTCAATCAGTGATGATACGTATTCCGCCCCGCCAGCCTGATTTAATTTATTGATAGAATTAAGATACTCTGTCAAAGATATAATATCAATCGGCTTATCCCTATTTTTAAGGTCCATTATAGCGGAATAGATAATCTTATTTTTATTATCATAAAAATCATCTGCGAACAATTTATAATTGAGCAGTTTATCATAACTCGCCGGTTGCATGATAAGAGAGGCTATAACATAGATTTCAGCTTCATAATTAAACGGGACAACTTTCCCTGGATTTCCAGATTCAGGATTCATAAAACCTCAAACATATTTAGATATTGCACAAGAATTATACATTATATAGATTTAGAAGTAAATATAAAAATAAAAAACGCCCATTGATTTTTCAAATGGGCGTTTTTTTAATAATTTAGAAATTACT
>JBFZEO010000294.1:0-5350 GCA_041306845.1 Spirochaetota bacterium | reverse complement strand
GTTCATGCGAAAACATGATATTAAAAGCCTCTTCACGAGCTGTAAATATATCCTCTTTAATCTTGATTTTTTCATCAGAAGACTTTGATTTATAATACTTATCAACAAGTGATCTGAATGTGAGAGTCTTTTTAACAAATGAATCAAGAATATCTTTATATTTACTCTTTAATCTCTTTTTTTCAGAAGAATAATCTTTAGAGTCAGATCTTATCGTAACTATGGGTCTGTTAGGATCTATAGGATCCGCACTTATCTTTTCAAGAAGATTTGAAAATTCGATAAGGGTTATACCTACCATTCTTATAGAAGAATAGACAATCCTTTCCCCCTCCTCTATCCTCTGAGCAAGATCAACTTCCTCATCAGCATCGAGAAGATCCACTTTACCTATCTCTTTTAAATATATCCTTATCGGATCATCAGAGAGCGTGCCGTTACCGCTCGAAATCATTTTCTTTTTGCCGGCATCCTTTTTTGATTCCTCAATGAGAACTTCAACATTTTCAGTATCCAATTCCTCATTAACTTCGATCTTGGCGTCTTTAAGAAGAATAAGGACATCATCGATCCTTTCCTCTTCTATCACATCCTGAGGAATATTTTTATTTATCTCCTCATATGTAATAACCATTTTTTCTTTGCCTATTTCAAGCAGCCTTTGTATTTCAGGATACTCCAACAAATCTTTCATTATTTCTTCAACTCCTGTAAATCAGACAATCTTAAGATCTTTTGAATGATGACTGTTTTATCCTCTTGAAGTTTTTTAACGACCTCTGTATCTTTATACATCTCGCCAAACCTTATCTTCCGGGTTAACTCATCACTCTGTTTTTCCAGATACCGCTTCATAAAATAATAAGCCATATCTACAATGCTATCTCTAATTATCAGCTTATCAGTAATCTGCCCTTTTTTGAAAAGTCTCTCATTAACATACTCCCTGACAAAATCGTTATTTATTACCTCTATCAAATTTGACCTGTTTAAACTTCCTTTCATGTACATCTCAAACAACTCTTGAGAATACTTCCCTGTAATTATATCAGTTTTAAACTCGCATCTTTTCAATAACTCACGGCAGCCGTCATCATCCTCAAAATCAAAACAGGCTATCAAAAACGCAAGCTCTTTCTTCTCTTCTCCGGTAAGCCTATACCTTTCTTCCGGTTTATTAACATTCTCAGTTGTAGCAGCTTCAATCTCTTTTGACTTGTCGGAATGTCGCCCCTCTCTCTTAACCTTATACTTATAAAATTCTTCAGATATCAGTTCTGTTTTTACATTGAGGTTCTGAGCTATCTTTTCAATAAGACTCTTCCTGACAATCTCATTATCCCACTCTATAACATAATCAAACAGGAACACAACAACCTCAAGGAGAGTATTGTAATCTTTCAGATCTCTGCCCCGAGTTTTATAGAATATACAAAAATCAAAAGCATCCATCCTATTTTTTTCAAATTCTTTAAACTTTTGTATATCGTTATCTTTAAAAAAGTCATCCGGATCCATACCGTCAGGCAAGACCAGAACACTCAACTTTGTCCCCTCAAGATTGACTCCCTCTTTGAGAGCCCTCATAGCACCCTTCAACCCGGCCTCATCGCCATCAAGCAGAAGAATAATATTCTGCGTAAACCGGCTGAGCAGCTTAAGCTGATCCTTAGTAACTGCCGTACCGCACGGTGCCACGGCACATTTTAACCCGTTCATATAGGAACCTATAACATCAACATATCCCTCAACAAGGAATGCCCGCCCTTCAGTCCTTATAACATCCTTAGCCGTATTTATACCATACAGATTAAAACTCTTTTTATACAGAGCTGTCTCAGGCGTATTTAAATATTTAGGCTTTATATCATCATTCAACGCTCTGCCGCCAAAACCGGTCACCTCACCTCTGTGGTTGACAATGGGAAACATAACCCTGTCATAAAAAAGTGGACGCATCCCATACCGGTCATTCTTAACAAAAAGACCGCTCGACAACAAAAACTCTTGAGTAAACCCCTTTTTTACCAAAAACTCCCGTAACAGCGCAAAATCGGCAGGTGCGTATCCGAGCTGAAAAACTTCCGACACATCGGGACTTATCCCCCGTTTCAAGAGATAATTCCTTGCACCGCTCCCCTCAGGCCTCTCTATTAGAAAGTGTCTGAAGAAATTAACCATTTTCGCATTAAATGCAATCAAATCGTTTTTACCGGAACTGCCTCCGGTTCCACTCACTTCACCCGGATCAATTCCTGCCCTTTTGGCAAGAAACACAACTGCTTCAGTAAAAGAGAGCCCTTCGATCTTCTCTATAAACCTGATAAGATCACCGGTCTCTCCGCACGAAAAACATTTATATATATTATAATCCTCAGATACACTAAAAGAGGGATTACGGTCATTATGGAATGGACACAGACCGATCCAATTCTTACCTGATTTTTTTAATGACGGAACATATTCCCCGATAATTTGAGCAATATTAAGATTTTCTTTAACTCTATCTTTAAGCTCTCTATTTATCGACAAAGACCTTCACCATCCACATGACAATCATCACGGTATTATAATACAAAATATTAAAAAATCAAGATTTTTATTGTCATAAATTATTTAAACACGAATAGAACCATTTAGAGGTTAACCAATTTACCCTTTATATACAAATTCCTTACCTTCATAATTTATAAGCACCATGTAATCATCATTTATAGTTTTTATATATTCCGGCAGAATGGGAACTTTGCCCCCGTCCGGCAGATCTATCACATAATAAGGAAGACAAATTCCACCTGTATTACCGCGAAGCGCCTCCATTATCCCAAGTCCAGTCCTCACACTACTCCGCAAATGCGCAGTCCCCTCGATGAGATCGCCCTGGAAAATATAGTATGGTTTTATCCGGATTGCCTGCAGTGTGTTAAGAAGCCTCTTCATTACAGCTGTATTATCATTCACACCGCGCAAGAGAACAGACTGATTGCACAACACAACTCCGGCGCGGATCAGCCTGTCGACAGCCATCTCAGTCTCCGACGTTATCTCGTCCGGATGATTAAAATGGGTCACAATCCATACCGGTTTATGGCGCGACAGCACATCGGTTATCTCTCCGTTTATCCTCTGCGGCAGGAATGACAGCATTCTGCTCCCGATCCTCACAACCTCAACATGATCCACAGCAAGAATCTGCGACAAAAGCCTGTCAAGGAGATCCGGATCGAGAAGGAGCGGTTCTCCCCCCGATATAATCACCTCACGAACCTCCGGCGTCCGATTGAGATAACTGACTATATTATCAATATTTGATTCATTAATACCGATGTTTTCAGACCAGTTCCATTTACGAGTGCAGTACCGGCACAACGAAGCACAACGGCTCGTCGTCACAACAACAACTCTGTCGGGATATCTCTTGACAACACACTCCGCCGGCGTCCTCTCCTGCTCCCGGAACGGATCGAGTTTTAGGATCGGATCGTGCTCCAGCTCCCTCTTGTCGGGCAAAACCTGTTTGAGAATGGGGTTCTCCGCCGCCTCATATCCGGCTGATATCGCCAGCATTATAAAATGTGGAGTTATCATCATAGGAAACTTCTTTATGACATCTTCAAGTCCGGCAGTTTCCATTCCTGTAAAAAAACGTTTAAGAGACTCAACATCCCTAACCGCACTCCGGAGATGCCATCGGTAGTCATCCCATTCCCCGCTGCCGGCCGCCCCCGGGAAAAATTTTTCTATCAAATCTCTATCTATCGTTTTTAATTTCAGCAATGTTATCATGTCCTAAAATAATTTAACTTTCCATGTATACTACATATTTATAATTATGACCAGATAGAGCCGCTTCAAAACACCCATTTAAAATAACATTTTTAACCAAATTAAGTTTACAAATCAGACAAAAACTTGTTAAATAATCTTATGATCGAACAGAATAACAAAACAAAAATAAATATGATAAGAAACTTCGGATTTATTGCCCACATAGATGCCGGCAAGACGACAACAACCGAGAGAATCCTTTATCTCACCGGAGCGAACAGCAGATCGGGTGAAGTTGATGAGGGAACAGCAACAACAGACTACATGATCGAGGAGAAAGAGCGGGGCATAACGATAAAGGCAGCCGGCGTAACTGCAAAATGGAGGGATCACTATCTCCATATAATTGATACTCCGGGACACATTGACTTTACTTCGGAAGTTGAGAGATCTTTACGGGTACTCGACGGTGCGGTGGTGATAGTCTGCGGGATCTCCGGCGTTCAGGTACAGACAGAGACAGTATGCAGGCAGTCAGACGCATTTAAGATACCAAAAATATT
Source organism: Spirochaetota bacterium (assembly GCA_041306845.1). Classification (GTDB taxonomy): domain Bacteria; phylum Spirochaetota; class GWE2-31-10; order GWE2-31-10; family GWE2-31-10; genus JBFZEO01. The sequence goes on along the minus strand of JBFZEO010000294.1, from coordinate 1,019 downwards.
TTATATCAATAAACTTGACCGTGACGGAGCAGACTATGCCGCCGCTCTTGATGATATCAGGATAAAACTCGGTTATACGACAGTACCGCTCACCATTCCACACTACAACGGCAGCGGCGAACTCGCCGGCATAATCGATCTGGTCAATTCAACTATAACATACACAGATTCGCCCATTCCACATATGTTCGACATCATGGAGAATGGGTCTGCAGCAGAATATCGGGAGCTGATAGACAACACACTCGGGGAACTAAGCGATGAATATCTGAGCCATTTCATGAACAACACTCTGAATGCAGAAATCATAACAAAAACGGTGAAGGAGCTCACAGCTAAGCGCCTCATCGTGCCTGTACTCTCCGGATCGAGTAAGAAAACCATAGGACTCCATCTCCTCCTCGATAATATCACCGGACTTCTACCCTCACCGCTTGAGGCTGAACTAAAAAAAGGATTCAACTCGATAGAAAAACGGGGGGAGGAGCTTGTTGACAGGTGCGGTTCCAATCCTCTACTATATATATTTAAGATAATCCATAACAGGGAACTCGGTGCGTTATATTTTGCGAGGGTCTACTCGGGCATTCTCAAGCAGAATGAGACTCTCTTTAATCCGCGTACTAAACTTGCGGAAAATATCAATGCCATTTATACACCGTTTGCAAATATGTATGAACCCGTTAATAGCGCCTCTGCCGGCGACATAATTGTTATTACCGGTCTAAAGAGTGTTAAAACAGGGGACACTTTAAGTTATGAGGGGAACAACATTATCCTCGAACGGCTCCATTTCCCGGAACCTGTTATCTTCTGCAACATTGCCCTGCTCGATGAGGGAGAGCGAGATACATTCAACAGAGCAAAGAGTGAACTTATCATAGAGGATCCAACTCTGAGGATAACAAGGAACCCCGACACCGGGGAGAGCGTCTGGGGCGGAATGGGGGAACTGCAGCTCGAAATAATTGCCGAGCGGCTGAAGAATGAATATAAGCTGCACATATCAAAGGGGAATC
>JBFZEO010000292.1:0-3885 GCA_041306845.1 Spirochaetota bacterium | reverse complement strand
AGGAATGGTGCTGCTGATTATATCTATTTTTTTGCCGAGCAATGCCATAAGTCCGACAGCCAAGATGGTGCTTATTATAACGCAGGTAAGCGGGAGTATAACACCGCCTATTTTTTTAAATGACATAAACAATGTGATAATCACGATTAGCAGAACGAAAGGAACTAATTGTTTAAGGTCTTTAGCCATATTCTCACCAACCAGAACAGTGATAGCCGGAGAGCCTGAAACGTAAACTTGGACATCTTTTGTCTTATATTTGTTTACGATTTTCATTGCCTTATTATAAGCCTGTTCGTGATGTTTGGTTGTTGTTCCGGCAGCAATCTTGAGATATATAGCTGTTGATTTATAGTCATCTGAGATTATGTTTAATTTATAAAGATCCCATGAGGCGAGTCTTTTCTTAAAGTTATTAAGCTGCGCCTCGCTTACAGGCAGTCCGTCTTTCTCTATATCGAGCAGTTTTTCAGCTTTGATTTCCTCATTAACGCCCTCGATGTAGTCGATATCAGTGAGTGATACCACATCTTCCACAAGCTGATATCCGTCATTTATAGTTGTTCTGTATTTCATAACAGCAGGTTTTGACTGGTTACCGTTTATGTCCACAGCTTTTATTGAGAATGTCATGTTATCGTCAAAATCGAGATCATCTACCGTTGCAGTTGTAGAACCTCCGGTTATGATAACAGGCTTTTTTTCAGCTCTCGGAGTCCAGTTTAATTCGACATGATCAAAATCTTTGTCCTCAGGATTCTTCCAGTTCAGGATAACGCTGTTGTTGTTCTGGGTTATCCGCAGATCCGATGGGATAGCCGGAGGTAACTTGTCAGAGCTGTCTTTTTGTGCCTGTGTTGTTCCTGTTGTGTCAGCAAAGTCATCAAGGAGATTGCTTTCCTGAGAATCTTGAGAAGTACCAGCCTGAGTAGTTTCAGTACCGGTATCAAAGTCATCCAGCAGATTGCCTTCCGGAGATGCTGTTGTAACAGCAGCTTCCTTTTCATCAGTTTTCTTTTTACTTTTCTTGTCTGTATAGACAATTTTTGATGTCTCTTTCGTGATATTATCGATCATTTCAAGATATTCTGGATTTATGATAGAATCTTTATCTGTTTTGAACCCGATAACAATCATGTTTGAACTACCGAAATTTTTCTTCACTTCATCCCACGCCACCATGGACGGATTATCTTTTCTAAGAATCTTAGTAAGATCGTTGTCAATTACTGATTTTGGCAAAAATAGTGCAAAAAAAACCGTTATTGCAAGTATTATTGCTATATTCAGTGCCGGAAATTTGAACAAACCTTTCCTTTTCATATATACTCCTTGTATAATTTACTTATTTTTTTAAATCATAACCCCATTTATATTTGAATGCTATATAAATGTGATTGTCTTGATTGTAGATCCCGATCTGATCGGTCTCTCTGTCGATTTCCACATAATTTTTCTCGAACAGTTTGTGCCAAGCGTAATAAAGTTCGGCACCTATGAGTATGTGGAATGAATCGAACGGCATAATATCAAGCTCTGGTTTAATAATCGCCGACCCGTATTTCACCTCATAATTGTAGTCATATATCAGAGGGAGCATATAACCGAGAGTTACCGATGGTGTTAGTATATCGTTTAACAGCGGGAATTTTAATTTAGCCGTCAATCCCTGTATCAGTCCGGCATACTGAGAACCGAGTTTCTGAGTCAGTGCTCTGTACATGTACTCTTCAACATAGTCCTTGTCGTCCATTTCCGATTTGTCCGGTTTGCCGTCTCTGTAGTCTGTGTAGAATGTGTCGTCAAACTTAGGTATCCATGACCCGGCGTACTGCACATTCATATAAAATTTGTCCTGCGGTCCGAAATTAAAATCGGTGCCGAGTGTCCAGGCAAGTCTGTGATTTCTTATCTTATATGAGTCCATCATGTAGTCGTCTGTCAATGAGTAATTTGCTTCGAGCCAGATCCCAAATTTACTTACTGTTGTCTTAAAGTTAAATCCGAACTGGTGGATTCTCCTCCTCTCAAGACTTATCTCATCAGCAAGATAGACGTGGAAGTCCGATTTTAGGAATGTTGTATCAGGATCTCCGGATTTAAATGATTTTGCAAAGTAAAGTTGCCCGAGATCCTCTTTTGCTATCTCAATATTTGGTGTATAAAAAGGGTCAACATCATAAAGATAACTTAGTGAAAGATCACAGTATGATGTAAAAAAATTAGCTCTCCCGCCGGCTATAAAGTTTTTGGGATCATAATCAGCCCATTCTATGTGTGCGTTTTTGTTACTGTCTGCATCTAATTTTGAGAGGTAAACTTGCCAGATAGCCTTTTCATTACCGTCTATTGTTCCGGGAGAAACCGAGTCAGTAACATGTGCTGTCATTAGATTAAGGAGTTCCTGGTTGGAGTAACCGCTTTTATTCTCTTTTGTTCTGAATAGGGAAGCTGGGATCGCATCGACGGCGTCCTTTGGGTATTGATTGCTTTGTTCAAAAGGCGCATACAAACCGTCTATTGAAAACCAGTCGACCGGATAAAAACTTATAGACGCCGAGAGAAGTGGAATTTTTTCTGCCGATGGTCCGGCAGAGTAATCTCTCGGATTTACGTTGTCGGAAGGATTTATTTCATCCGCCAGTCCCCAAGAGTAGTATTGTAGCCCCAATCCTATTTTAAATTTCCATGGGGAATAATATATTGCATTTTCAAGCGGTTTAAACTTGAACATTTTTGTCCATTCTGCATATTGATCTATCTCGGCATCGAGTTCCCAGTGGGAAACGAGTTTCAAATTTTTGTATCTTATCTCTACGCCGAGGTCATTTAGAAATTTAGGTGTTTTTGCTCCGCCCTCGAAGTCGAGATAATCATCTTGAACCGGGATAGCTATCTGACCTTTATGTTCACCGAGCAGTGAGAGTTCAAACTCCTTTTCAGCTTGTGGCGGTGCGGCAGCTGTTGTCTGGTCAGCGGTAGAGTCTGAGCTGCTTCCGAAGTCACCAAGAAGGTCATCGGCAAAAAAAGGGGCAGCTGATAAAAGTGTAACCGCAATAATTGCAGCGAGTCTTTTCATTTTTTTTCTCCAAATTTAGAAGGCGAAATTTTAATAATAAAATTCCGCCTTTTTAAGTCATAACTTATTTTTCCAAATTCTGTACGCTGAAAATATCAGATGATATTCCAGAATTTATTTTTACATCTTTCAATTCGAGTCTTGTTTTACTATTATCCTTATGATTTACAACAAGTGTGTCTGTTCCGATTATGATACCGTCAATTATCTGAGTTCTGAGAACATACAGAGTTTTCCAGAGAGCACCCGATTTGTCATAAGCCTCAGTCTTGTATATGAAGTTGTCTTTCATATTCTGCCATGTAATTGTTTTTGAGTATGGTGCATTCTTATCTTTTGCCACCTGTTCAACGACAGCAAATTTCATATCTTTAAATGCCGGCGAGTCAGTGATGGATACGTTCTCTTCTTTGAATGTGTAAGTGTAGTCCTCAAAATATCTGTTCTCGAGGTCATAGTAAAAAATGTCGGAACCAACAAATTTACCATCTTTGCTTGATGATGATATCTTTCTTGTTTTTCCCAATGCCGGCAGATAGAGTCTCTGGTCATCATCGCCCTCTTTTGAACCTATAACAAGAAATTTCGTATTCTTTACATCGGCTGGTTCAATAAATCTTGTAAATGAATCAACAGCATCTTTTTTAAAGTCTTTTTTGTTGAAGATTTCCATCTCCCTTGTTTTCTTTTCTTTTGTGCTGTCTATGATTGTCATTGTTGCCTTACTTGAAGAGTCTTTAGACTCAGGCAGATCAAAGAATTTTTTGGCGAGATTATCACCTTTCTGGTCAGCGAAGGCTCCAATA
>JBFZEO010000290.1:0-2703 GCA_041306845.1 Spirochaetota bacterium | reverse complement strand
AAGAAAACTACCCTCAAATTTATTATTATGCATTAAATCTAACTTAATTATAATACAAATATCAAAATAATAAAAACTTATACGACCGAGCCTCTTAAAAAAATACTTTTTTTTATATAATCTTTGCATGAGGTTTCTCGGGCTGAACGGGCTCGACATTTTGCTTCGCAAAACGACTTCGTCGCCCTTGTTCGTCGGGTGCTTTTCGACATTTTGCTTCGCAAAACGACTTCGTCGCCCCTGGCCGCTCTGAGTACAGAGCTGCTCGGGTATGCTGCCCTACCTTGTTCGTCGGGTGCTTTTCGACATTTTGCTTCGCAAAACGACTTCGTCGCCCTTGTTCGTCGGGTGCTTTGAGCAGCAATGATTTTTGGTACTCCAAAATATGAGGAAAGTTGCAACCAGCCATAAACGTAAATATAATTTGTTTATATGGCGACTTTATGCTCAAAAGGGATAAAAAAAACCTGTGTTTATTTTAAACACAGGTTTTTTTTATTGTGATCTACAGATCATTGGACGGGATATCAGGATATGAGGATGGAACAAGCGGCGCAGTTTCAATTACTTTTTTGGATTTCCACTTACCGGTCAAGAACCGCAGGAAAAATGCAAATCCCATAAGTATTATATAAGCCGATGCTATAAACCATGCGGCGTAGAGTCCCATTCCCAAAACAACAACAAAAATGTACGTCGGGATAACAAGTACACATATCGACAGAAATCCCCCCATGAACATGACAAACATCGTGTCTCCTGCACCTTTTATTGCCGAAGCAAATATGATATTCATCGTGTCAAATACAGAGTAGATCGCCACAAATTTAAGGAGGATCAAGGTAAACGCATAGATCGGTTTAAACTTAACCGGATCGGCACCTCTGACAAACGGATAGATAAACATATCCGGTAAAAAGAAATACATCAACGCCATAAAAGTTATGTAAACAAAACACAACTGAAACCCCGACCATATGGTTTTTTCCGCCATCTTTATGTCGCCTCTGCCTATATTCTGACCGACAAGCATCGATATCGCTATCCCGAAACCGATCATCGGCATAAAAGCTATCGTGTTTATGTTGAATGCGATGTTTGTCGCTGCAAGTTCGTTTGTCCCGAGTTTACCGACAAGCAGAAGGAACATGGTAAATCCGAAAACGTCTATAAAAAAGTGGATTCCGCTCGGCAACCCGAATTTCAGAATTCTTACTACGAGCTTGAGATCAAACCTGAAACCTCCGGCAGTATCATAGAGAGCTCTGTTTTTGCGCGAATAGATCATCACCGCATAAATTATAAGCGGCATTAATCCTGAAACTACAGTTGCGATAGCTGCACCCTCTACACCCATTTTTGGAAAACCGAACTTACCAAAGATAAGAGCATAATCTAAAACAATATTGACGAGAGTCGCAGCAAAGTTAGCAAACATTATAGGAAAATTTCTTGCCAGACCGGAGAAAAAACCGGACAACACCGACGAAACAATCGGACCGGCAGCTCCGAAGCACAGTATAGAAAAATAAATATTTTCATAAACCCGTACCTCTTTTGAGTGTCCGATAAAATCAAATATTTGAGTAGAAAATAATCCCAGTATAAAAAGGATGATAACGCCGAGCAGCGATATGTAGACACCCTGCCAGAGAGTCTTCCCTATCTTTTTAAGATCGCCGGCACCGTAGTATTGAGCGATAAAAGTCCCGATATAACTTGCCGTTCCTATGAAAAGACTCATGACTGTGAAATTAAGTATCCCGGCCGGCATTGTCGCCGCTATCGCCTCCGGAGAGTACCACGTCAAGAACATCCTGTCTGTGAACTGTAGTATCGACCACGATGCCGTACTGAGTATCAGCGGGAGCGCCGTTAAGAGTAACTTTTTGTACCCGGAGTCCCCATCCCATAGTTTTTTTACCAGATTTATCATATAATTCTCCGTCTTCCCAGTGTGGAATGGATATTCTACCACAAAATTATAAATAACACAAATCACACAACAAATTATTCAGGAACAGAGAAGAATTTGTAAATTTTACCCAGCTGGGTAAAATTTACAAATTCCATTTAATCTGAAAATAACCTTGCATTTCAAACAAAGTAGTTTTTCGTCATAGACGAGAAGCAAAAGCCGCAACATAACCTCTTTAAGTGGGGATTTCAGCGACGAAGTATATGAAAAAAAAGAGTATGAAACCAAGTGAGGTTATAAGAGATGCCCTAAACAGGATTACAAATCATAACAGTTATCAAAACTGATAAACAGGAACTCATAATAATATAATCGCGCAATTTCATCGGCATGAGATAGATGCGGCGCGGGATAGACGGATTTGATCTGGCAATAACAGCATCTGTTATTCCGAATGCACCATTGATCGATCGTATTAAAAAAGGAATTATCACGAGCTTAATCCTTTTTACAGGATTTTTTATCCTGTTCCCGCCCCGCGCCTTAAGTGCCTCATCGGTGATTCTGTACTCCCTGAGCATCACCGGGATCAGATAAACAGCTAGTCCGATATAAAATCCGGGATCTTTCCTGCGGAACGGAGGAACTAACCGTATAAGAGCACTGATAACATTCTGCAAATCAATGACTCTCGTCACACTCAAAAATAGTCCGCCGGACAAAAACGAAGCTGCAAGACGGAGCGAAAAAACCAGACCGTCAACGATCCCCGACGGACGGATACT
>JBFZEO010000289.1:0-4840 GCA_041306845.1 Spirochaetota bacterium | reverse complement strand
GGGATCGGCTTAAAATATCAGTCTCCGACGATAGATCCTGATAAGGATATTAGTGACAGATTTAATTTCTTCTGGGAGAATTACAGCGGTTTTGTGAATACGGGATTTAAGACGCTTATCACTAAAAATGTCTTTGTGCACTTTCTTGCCGGATATGAGTATTACAGATACTCCATAGACGGTAAATCGGAGTCATTCGGTTCGACGAAGTATAGTGATGATTTTATAGATAAATTCGGAGCGCTTCTCGGCGGTAAGAAAGGCTACGATCTTGACATAGACTCCTCATTCAAATCGAGTCAGACAGAACACGCTCTGCAGTCGAGACTCGATGTTGATGTTACTGTGAATGAAATTCTCATGTTGTCACTCGGCGGCGGTATCAACTTCGAGTACAATACCCAGGACGAGGACGGCAAATACTGGACTATAGAGTATAACAACGGAGTCCCGGAATACATAAAGAAGGAGTACGGTGCCGCTCAGGAGAATAAGGGGATATTGCGCTCTTTCGTGTATTCCAATTTTGTCATAACACCTCTTGCTGACATTCTCAAGATAGAGACCGGTATCAGAGCGGATCACAACTATATCGTTTCTGATAATTATACATTAAACACATATCCGACCGCCGGACCGAGATTGAACATCACTTATACACCTTTTAAGAATCTTAAATATCTCGATAGCTTCACGTTAAGTATCGGTACAGGGATTTTTACAAAAATCCCGGACAGTACGGCACGGATAAAAAAAGAGTACGGGTTGCACGATTTTGACATAAGTATTCCAAAGGCTTTCACAAGCGTTGTTGGGATGGAGTTCCAGTTTCCGTTCGGTATAAAATTTAAGACAGAAGGGTATTATAAGTATCTGTTTGACGGATTTTATATAAATCTTGTTTCTGATAGATTGAGTGATGGTTCCTATGAGGTTGATCCAAAGATCCATTCTGACGGGTACGGGCACGTTGCCGGAGTCGATATCTCCCTGGAAAAGAAATTGTCCAGATATGTTGACGGAACATTTTCTTATTCATTTAACTACTCGCGAAAGATCAATCCGTCTGCTAACGGCATAAAAGACGGATCAACACTGCAGGGTGAACCGACAGGGATCTGGTATTACCCGAGATATCACAGATTTCACAATCTTAATCTTGTTCTCAACTTAAGACCGGTAAGCTGGTTTACGATTACTCCAAAATTATCGTTTGCATCGGGACTGCCTAAGGCTAAACTCTCGTCAAGCAAAGATATGTTTGCTGCTGTTATCAAGAATGATGACGGTTCAACGACTGTACTCGAAATGTACTCGCGTGACAGCAAGTACAGCGATACTTTGAGGACAGACTTCAGCGTGCCTTTCGATCTCAAACTTGCGTTTGACGGATATCTGCCGAAAACTAAAGTTCACTTTGATGTTTATATCGCAGCGGAGGACATTTTCTCATCGCTTTACACGCCGAAGGGGAGTGTGCAGACAAACCAGTTTAACGGCGAAGAGGAACTCTCTCCTGAAGCCGGCTATAATTCCGGAGTACCGACTATTAGTTTCGGGGTAAATTTTAATTATTGATAAAAGCGGAGTTGATTTATGATAAGGAAATTTTTAGTATTATTAACACTTAGTCTCATTCTCACAAGCTGTCTAACTGTGCGGAATGTGTACTCTGTCAGGGACGGGAGCGGCGGTTCCTACATCGGCGGACAGGACACCCTGTTTACAATAAAATCTGATAAAACGGGCAAGTTATACGGTGTCCTCACCGGTTATATGATTGACGGCGCGGATTATTCCGGAGCAGTTACCATTCTTGAGAATGGCGATTATGAGTTTAATATAAGTGAGTTTAATTTTTTTCATTCTACACCGGATGGATATACGAGCGGAAGATATTCGGCTTACGGAACATTCACATTCTCACAAAAAGAGGGAGAGTGGACTGTAATTGTTACAAACAAACCGGAGATCGTAGAGGTTATAAGCGGCGAGGAGAGATGGGGCGGCACTTACTACAGACTTGACGAGGGCAAGGAGCGTGTGGCTCGTAAATATGACAGGCTGTCTGCGATGAGCAGATTTATGCACAAGATAGACGGAGCGCCGGTACAATATCCGCTCCATAAAACTAAGGTTAAACTCGGTATCTCAAAAGAGTTTGGGGAGGATTTTTACGGTTCTGTAAAAAGAGTTTTTATTCCGGAGATGTTCGGGTATAATTATCTGGCAAAAAGCAGTCTGCTTGTGTTTAATGTAAGCCGTGAGGATTATAACAAAGGTTTTGTTGTCAAGAATGAGAATGTTATCAGTACCGGTTATACCGCTGCTGTTATCGGGGATGAGTTGAAGGACGTACGTAACTCCGGTAATATGGCGGACGATATAAGGGAATCGGTAAAACTGCTGAGAGTCCTGTATAATCTTGAGTATTTCAGCGGTGATTATATAAGCAGTATTAAACTGAAAAAAACAAAATAATGTGGCTCCAGCGTTTTTAAAAAAACTGATGGGGTTTAATTAAGAATCAAAATATTTTTAGAGGAGTTTTATTTTATGGAAAAGATGACTTTGTTGTGGCTGTTTGAGAAGGGCGGATGGTCAATGTGGCCGCTCCTTGTGATGTCGATTATTACGATCGCAGTTACTGTTGAGAGACTGATATTCTTTGTGATGCACAACCTGAATGTTAAAGATGTAGAAATGAAAGTTATCGAGATGATAAGAGCCGGCGATCTTAAAGGTGCCGAGGAGTATCTGGACGGTTTTAAGAAAAATAAAAAAGCGGTAGGGATAATCAAAGAGGGCTTGAGAATGGCAAAACTCGGCGAACACAGGATTGAGAAGGCGTTCGAATCGGAGACTCAGCAGCAGGTAAAGGAGCTTGATAAAGGGCTTAACTTTCTCGTGGAGATGGGGTCGCTTGCTCCGATTACCGGATTTCTCGGAACCGTTTCGGGGATGATAAGTGCGTTTGGTGCTATCGCAAAGGCAACCGATGTTAACGCCCAGCTTGTTGCCGGGGGGATTTTTGAGGCACTGATAACAACAGCTTATGGTCTTATCATCGCAGTTGTTGCCATTGCCATGTACAACTTTTACACCGGTATCGTAGAGAAATTTATAGCAGATATGGAGCGTGTCGGTTCCGATGTTGTGACAGAGATCATTCTCTCCGGTCAGGCGGGAAGCAGTCAGGATAAATAGAATGCAGATAAAAATTCATAAGAGAAAAAATATCAACGCCCTTGACTCCGGATCTTTGAGTGACCTGGCTTTTCTTCTTATAGTATTTTTTATTGTAATCGCAGTTTTTAATGTCAACATGGGTTTTTTAATGGATCTTCCCAAGAAGAATTCATCAAAACTCGTGAACATAAGCGATATCATAAAAATAGAACTCACCGGAGATGAGAAATATCTGTATGAGAATAGTGAGATAAGCGAGCAGGATCTGATAAATATTGTTAAGAATCGGGTGAAAGAGCGACCTAATATGACGATGTTTCTATCGATCGATCCTATGGCCGATTATCAGGCTGTTGTAAACGTGATAGATATCGTCAGGGCTAATAAAGTTGAGAACTTTTCATTCAGGATGAGAGGTGATACAGATGAAAATTAAACGTCCAAAGGTCAAATCTCCCGGGATTCCTATAAGTTCGATGTCGGATATTTCATTCCTCCTGCTTATTTTTATCATGCTCCTGTCTCTGATTAATTATCGTAAAGAGATAAAAATCGATTATCCGGAGGCACGTGCAATCGAAGTAACTCAGGATAAAAACAACTTTGAGATATGGATCGATAAGGATGGGATAATTTATTACAAGGGTGAGCAGATAACTCAGGATGCTCTTGAGAATGTGCTTCTTGATGCGATTGCTAAAAAACCGGCGACAAGAGTGCATATACTTGCCGATAAGAATACGCCGTATAAGAATGTGAACGGTGTTATGAAAATTCTCCAGTTGGTGCAGCATAGAGTTGTATCGCTTGTGGTTAAGGACTGATAGATGGCAAAAAAAACAATCCCATTAATAAAACTTGCCGGCGATGTTGCCGAATGGTCTGTGAGTAATAAGAGAACTTTGATAATTGTCGGTATTACCGTTCTTGTACATGTTTTGCTGATACTTTATGTCAGTTTTGATGCTGCTCAGGCGCAGACTCGTGAGGATGCAACTATCTTCAAGATGGTCGATGTCAAAGAGTACATTCCGCCTAAAGAGATCAAAAAACCTGAACCGGAAGTAAAAAAGGACGCAATCGAGGTTAATAAACAGGATGCAGTAGCTGAAGATGTGGTGGCAACCGATAAGGAGATTAAGGAGCTTGACATCGATTATCTGCCGCAGAGTAAACTCTCTGAGCTGCCCGGCATCAACTATGACCTGATAAAATCGCGCATAGTTTATCCGCCTCTTGCAGATAAACAGGGTTTGAGCGGTAAAGTGATACTCCTCCTGTACATCGACAGCGCCGGTAATCTCAAAAAAGTTGAAGTGCTTAAAGACTTTAATCCTGGGTTCGGGTTTGCTGAAGCTGCCGTCAAGGCGCTGACCGGTTTAAGATTTACGCCGGCTAAGGTGAATGGTGTTCCTGTTGCCGTTATGTACAAGTATCCGATAGTATTTACGCCGCGTTAAGTAATTTTTCTTAGATAGAAAATTTTAATTCTAAAATTTAATTTTTGCGGGCTGAAGCAGGAAACCCATATGGGTTTTTAGCTCAGCCCGCAAATTATCTATAGATGAACGCAGATATTGAAAGTGTGAAGATGGGGGATGACATATTATATAGTAGTAGACGGAGAAAAACTTTAAGAGGAAAGACAATT
>JBFZEO010000288.1:0-8055 GCA_041306845.1 Spirochaetota bacterium | reverse complement strand
TATTGTTTTTGTAAAAACCACTAAAAAAGTTGTTGGAATTAGTATAGGGCATCTCTAATAACCTCACTTGGTTTCATATTTGTTCTTTTTATCATATACTTCGTCGCCGAAATCCCCACATAAATAGATTATACTGCGGTTTCAGCTTATCGTCTATGAGAAAAACTACTTTGTTTGAAATGCAAAGAAGGTTATAAGAGGTGCCCTGCCGAATATGTCAAATATCTTATGATTTCTATATTGACATATAATGCGCACGGGTTAATTGGGGAGTTAGATGTTTCCTGCGAGCAAAAAAGGAGTTAGATGTTGAAAGACAATACAAGGAGGTTCTCAGATAGAGTTGATAATTATACAAAATATCGCCCATCATATCCAAATGCGCTTATTGAATATATAAACAATAGGTTTGAAATATATAAAAAAAATATTATTGTTGATATTGGTTCTGGAACAGGCAAGCTTTCAGAATTACTTATTCCTATTAGTAAGCAAATAGTTGCAGTTGAGCCAAATGATAAAATGAGAAGTGCTGCAGAAAGCAAACTAACTAAATATAATAATTACAAATCAGTAAATGGTACTGTTGAAAATACAACATTAAAAGATAGAAGTATAGATCTAATAACAATAGCGCAAGCTTTTCACTGGTTTAATATTGATAAAGCAAAAAAAGAATTTCAAAGAATATTAAAGAGCGATGGGAGTGTTTTAATTATAGCTAATATGCGTTTATTTAACACGCCTTTTCTTCAGGAATATGAAAAAGCATTAAATGAATTAATACCGGAATATAAAGAGGTCAATCATTATCGTATTAATTCTGATGTGGTAAAAAGTTTTTATAATAGCAATTATGAACAAAAAGTTTTTCAATACAACCAAACTTTTGATTGGTGTGGTATATTAGGAAGGCTAAGTTCATCATCATATACGCCTAAAAAAGATACAAAAGAATATATTCGATTGGGAAACAGAATAAAAGAAATATTCATTCGATATTCAAAAGAGGGGAAAGTAGTATTTAATTATGAAAGCATTGTTCTGTCAGGAAAAATAAATTAGCAATCGTTTCAATTTGACTTGGCAATGTAACATGGGTTAATCGGTTTTGACTGTGGGAGAAACTCAAATTGATGTTCTGAAATTGCATATATTTATTTTCAGACAACATTAACATGGTCTTTTTACAGTCTTGTTGGAAGCTTTGGGAACACTTTAGAAATTCTTGGAGGAAAGAAATGAAACCTATAATTTTAATAATTGTCCTTACTTTAATGACGCATTATCTTTATTCACAGAGTATTGATTTATACAGTTTTAGTGCTACACCAGAAATAGATTCAATTCAGTTGAGTTGGAATAATAGTTCTGTTAGTAAAAGTGACTATTTTGAAATATCTAGTGTAATAAAAAAAATAGGTCAGGGAAGAAAACCATTTTTAAATCCAATTAAATTAAATAGTAATTTCAATTCTTATAATCTTCAATTTGAAGGGCTTTCTGATGTTTTTATAAGATTTCGTGTTATGGATTCCAATCATATTGTTATATATGAGAAAATAGAGCGAGTTGAGGTTATTAAAAATGATGTACAGACTATGATTGTTGATGGGAGAAAGATTTATATCTATTTGCCGCCATCCTACTCTGTAAAATCCCAACCATATAACGTAATGCTAATGCAAGATGGTCAGAATTTATTTTCCGCTGGTTCTTCGCCAGGATCTGCAGAGTGGAGAGTGGACGAGACTGTAACTTCTTTAATATCTAAAAATAAAATTGATCCATTAGTTGTAATTGGAATCGCCTCTACAGACAGAGTGACTTCTTTTTGGCCTAAAGAGTTTGGATATAAAGAGGGTAAGGGTGAGGATTATGGATTATGGATAACTGAAAAATTAGTCCCTTTGATTTTACATTCTTTTAACGTGAAAAAAACTAACTGGAGTGCGGCAGGAAGCTCCTACGGAGCTGTTATTAGCTTATATTTAGGATTTAAGTATCGTAATATTTTTTCAAAAATTGGTGCAATTTCACCAGCAATGGATTTAGGCGGCCAAGAATTTATTAAAAGTCAAAAAATAGGTTTGCAAAAGATCTACTTCGATTCAGGAGAGAAGGAACAGTATAGAATAATTAATCCTCAAATCTTCAATTTTCCTAATAATGCGGTAGAACTAGTCGAAGCATTAATTGATAATGGATATATTTATGGAAAAAATATTGCTTTCTTTGAGGATTCACTACAAACATCCCATAAAGAAGATGTTGTAGCTGCCAGATTAGAAAATATGATTTTATTTTTATATAATGAAGACCGTGTGGAAGTGTCTATGGAAGAATTTCATAGTGAAACTTTTATACATAAAAAGAATGTGGTAAAGAAATTTTCTGATGGATTCAGATTAACATTGATAGAATAATTTAGTTTACCAACAGGTCAACCAAATATTAGCAGCCCCCAAGGAGAAAATAAGAAATGAACAAAGAAATTGCAGAAACACTTGAACAACAGCTTAGAATCGCAATGCTGAATTCTGATATAGCGATGCTCGATATACTGTTAGATGAAAAACTTGTTTTTACCAATCATGTAGGTCAACAAACCACTAAACAGATGGATATTGAAGCACATCGTTCTGGTTTTGTGAAAATTGAGTCAATTATTCAATCAAATCAATTGGTAAATCTTTTTGAAAATCTGGCTGTAGTAACAGTCTTGTCCGAGATTCATGGTTTTTTTGGAGAAACGTGTTCAACTGCAAGAATTCATTTTACAAGAGTCTGGCAAAAAAAGAAAAATGAAGAATACAAATTGATTGCTGCTCATTCGAGCTTGCATGAAGACATCTAAACGTAGTGTGTTAACATCGCTTCCCCAAATACGTTAAGTCTCAGTAGGGCTTGGAAACTGTAGTAAAAACACTAATCGATACACAGATGCCAAATTTAAATGTTATAAGAATCTAATAAAAAACGCCGGCTGTTTCACTGCCGGCGAATTCTTAAATAAATATTATTTCTTAACTTTTATCAGTTGATCTCTCTCTGGTCCTACCGAAATGTATTTGATCTGTACTCCGACAGCCTCTTCGATAGCCATTACATATTTCTTTGCATTTTCCGGCAGCTCATTATATTCACGGATCCCTGTGATGTCCTCTTTCCAGCCCTTCATCTTTTTGTAGATTGGTTTGGAGTCGTAGAGTTTTTGAGTCGTCGGGAAGTCCCGCGTCTCCTTGCCGTTAATTTCATATTTTTCACATATGTATAAATCTTCTTCGCCGGAGAGTACATCGAGCAGTGTCAAAGCGAGTTCTGTTGCTGCTGTTATCTTGCATCCGTATCTGCTCGCCACACCGTCGAACCATCCGATCCGTCGCGCACGCCCTGTTGATGCACCGTACTCGCCGCCATTCTCCCTGATCCTGTCTCCGGTTGTGTCAAAGAGTTCTGTTACGAATGGGCCTTCACCGACACACGTTGAGTAGGCTTTCATTACTCCGATAACTCGTTTTATGGCGTATGGCGGGATAGATGAACCTGCCGATGCGTAACCCGGGATTGGTGATGATGAGGTTGTGTAAGGATAGATACCGAATTCGATATCTCTTAACGCACCAAGTTGCCCCTCCAATAGAATCTTTTTATCCTCTCTGACAGCCTCATCGAGAACATCTATTGTGTTGCTGATATATTTTTCTATCTGTTTTCCATAGGAATATCCCCATTCCACCATCTCATCTATGCTTACAGGCGGTTTACCGTAGAGGTTCTGGATGATGAGGTTTTTCTGAGTGAGATTTGATGTCAATCTTTTTGCCAGATAATCCTTGTTAGTCAGGTCTGACGAAAGAATGCCGAGTTTGAGGTACTTATCGCTATAAACCGGTGCGATCCCCCTCTTGGTTGAGCCGAATTTATTGTCCTTCAGTCGCTCTTCTTCGTATTCGTCAAGCAGAATGTGAAAAGGGAAGATAATGTGTGATCTTTCCGAAATCATCAGATTTTTTATCTCGCCGATAACACCTTCGATCTCTTTTATCTCTTTAACAAGGGCTTCCGGATTGATAACCGTTCCGTTGCCGATGATATTCATAGCGTTTTTATTAAAAATACCGGAAGGCAGCAAGTGTAATGCAAATTTCCCGTATTGATTCATGACAGTATGTCCGGCATTGTTACCGCCCTGAAATCTGATTATATAATCAGCACTGCTGGCAAAGTAATCTACCATTCTACCCTTGCCCTCGTCTCCCCAATTTATGCCGCATATAGCAGTTACACCCATATATCCTCCGATCAATGAAACTGTAAAAAATATCACCGTGCGTTTGTACCGCCGGCGTTCTAAAGTTATTAGTAAATGAATGGGATTTTATTTCAAGTAGAGAGATATCTTCTTGTAAAAAACTTAATTTTCCTATTCAGGGCATTATATAAAAAAAAATTATTAATATCCAGAAAAAGTTTATTTTAATAAGATCTCTGCTGGCGGTAAATGTAAAATTACTTTTTAAATGTCGTACTCTTAGTTTTTTTACGGTAATTTCTATTTAATAAGTATTTGTAAAATTCAAGATAATGATAATAAAAAACGATAATTACTTTGTGTTTGCTGTAGAAATTTGACTGTAATAATGACATTAAAATTTATAAGGGATCAGATTATACTAGTCGGGAGGAAAAATTGAATCAGATAAATGTAAGCGATATCAAAGCCGGTGATTTCATAACAGAAGATTCTTACATTTTTAATGATCTTTTTTATGTTCCCAAAAAGACTCTGATAAAAGATTATCACGTAGAGATATTGAAGATGTGGAGCGCTGATACCATTTTTACTAATGGCGTTCTTGTTAATAAAGATGGCGAGTACTCTGATGATGCCGGTGACGATCTGCTCTCTGTGATGGAGAGCGGCGATAACATTCTCGAAGGCGTGACAGGCGGGGAGGAGAATGAGACTCCGGCGGCGGCAGGTGAGACAGCTCAAGGCGATAGCAAGGTTAAAGTCGTATCAAAGAATGACAGTTATCAGGATATCTATAAGAGATGGATACTGATGATTATATCATTTTTTAACAGTATTTTAACCACAAAAGATGTTAATAAGCAGAATGTTATAAATTTTATAAATGATATAGAGTCTTTTGTTAAAAAAGATAAGGATTCTATCCTTTTACTCATGGGGCAGGATATCGAAGGGGTTTTAAGAGTCTACAGACAGTCCCTCGAGACGGTAATTTTGTCGTTTATAATGTCTCATAGTTTGAATATTTCTGATTTTGCCAAAACAAATCTCGTTCTCGGTGCGCTCTTCCATGATATCGGGATGTTGAAGATCCCTAAGACTATCCTTGAAAAGAAAGGTGATCTTAGTCCGGACGAGATTAAATTGATACAGAGCCATACTATAATCGGCTTTAATTACATAAGAGAGGCAAAATACTCAGCGATAATAGCTTCGGGAGCTCTGCAGCATCATGAGAGGATAGACGGCAAAGGGTATCCGGAACATAAAACCGCAGATCAGATAACAAACATAGGGAAGATTATCTCTGTTATTGACTCTTATTGCGCCTCCATTTCATCTAAATCTTTCAGAAGTCCCGTTCATGCTAAAGAGGCAGTTCAGGATATTTTGAAGAAGTCGGGATCTGCTTATGATCCTGAGATATTAAAAGAGTTTGTTAAAAACATATCCATATATCCGATAGGAAGTTTTGTACTACTATCAAACAATTATCCTGCCAAAGTTGTCGGATCTTCGGGGATCGCAATGAGACCGGTTGTTCTCTCCATAGTTGACGGTAAAGAAGGAGAAAAAATCGATCTCAGTAAAAGGATCGATATTTATATCAAAGGTGTTTATTCGAGAAAATAATTCCTTGTTTTTTATGCAGGGTGACTATATAGGGATTATTGAAATTTCCCTCCATAGGATCTGCCTTAAGAGTCTTTCTTATGATTTCATCAAAAAGACGGCTTTTGAGACAGATCCGGTTGGGGGGATTTTTATTTTATGATCCTTTTTATAGGATATTTATCGATGTAGTAATTTAGCGGGTTAGGCGCACCGCCGGAACGTTCACGAGCCACAGTATCAACTATGCTTGTTGCGGTATCGAGTGACGTTATACACGGAGTCTTAAATTCAACAGCCAATCTTCTGATTTTAAATCCGAGCTTGTCCGGTTTCTTCCCCTTCGTAGGTGTGTTTATAACAAACTGGAATTCCGATCCCTTCATCATGTCGAGTACATTCGGAGTGCCGTCGCCGGGAGAGTTAACTTTGGTAATCTGAACCGAATTGTCTTTATAGAAATTATAGGTCTCATTTGTCCCGAAAAGTTTATAACCCAATCCGATCAATTTGTTGGCAATTCTCAGTGACTCGCCTTTATCTTTATCGGCGATTGACATAAGCACATTGCCCGAGTCAGGGATATTGAGACCGGTTCCTGAGAATGCCTTAAAAAGTGCTTCATCAAGCATTTCTCCCAGTCCAAGTACCTCGCCGGTTGACTTCATCTCAGGTCCCAGGCTTGTTTCAACCATTTTCAGTTTCTCAAATGAGAAAACCGGAGCTTTTATCGTAAAGTATTTCGGAGTCTCAAGGATTCCGCTTGAGTATCCCAGCTCTTTTAGTGATCTTCCCGTCATTATCCTTGTTGCGATATTAACCATAGGGACATTTGTAACCTTACTCAATATCGGAACCGTTCGGCTGGCTCTCGGGTTTACCTCGATACAGTAAACCTTCCCGCCGGAGATGACATATTGAACATTCATCAGGCCGATTATGTTCAGTGCTTTTCCCAGATTTATGGTGTGTTTGGTTATGATGTCAATCTCTTCTTTTGAGAGGTTGAATGGAGGGTAAACCGCCATCGAGTCGCCTGAGTGTACTCCGGCTCTCTCGATATGTTCAAAAATACCCGGGATAAAAATATCTGTTCCTTCACAAATTGCGTCTATTTCTACCTCTTTACCTGTAAGGTATTTATCGATAAGTACGGGATGTTCAGGGCTTATCTTAGTTGCAAATCTCATATATGAAAAGAGTTCGTCATCATTGTAAACGATCTCCATAGCGTGACCGCCTATGACGTAAGATGGTCTAACAAGTACAGGATAACCGATCTTGTTTGTAACTCCAAGTCCCTCTTCAAAAGAGAATACCGGCTTGCCCTCTGCTTGAGGAATGCAGCATTGAGTCAGAACTTCAGAAAATCTCTTTCTGTCTTCAGCGAGATCAATTGTATCACTCGACGAACCGAGTATTTTTATACCGGCACCTTCGAGTGAAGCAGCAAGGTTAATCGCCGTCTGACCGCCGAACTGCACGACAACTCCTTCAGGATTTTCTTTCTCAATTACATTTAGAACATCCTCTATGTTGAGCGGTTCAAAGTAGAGTTTATCTGATGTGTCGAAGTCGGTACTAACTGTCTCCGGGTTGTTGTTGATGATTATTGATTCGATACCCTCTTCTTTGAGTCCCCAGACAGAGTGCACAGAACAATAGTCAAATTCTATTCCCTGACCTATCCTTATCGGGCCTGAACCGAGTACCATTATTTTTCTCTTATCGCTTACTTTTACCTCATCTTCCGTCTCGTAGGTGGAATAGTAGTATGGCGTCATAGCTTCAAATTCTGCAGAGCATGTGTCAACCATTTTGTAGACAGGGGAAACTTTGCATTTTTTCCTGAAAGCTCTGAACTCAAGATGTTTTACGCCGATTAGTTTGGCAAGATATGTGTCTCCGAAACCTATTTTCTTTAAGTCAAGGATAAATTCTTTTATATCATCAGCTGGTTCATTACCTGAGAGAACTATCTCTTTGGTTAGAATGGTTTTTGCCCTTTTTTCATGGTTTATAATGTTTTCAAATTTCTTAAGAAAGAACATATCCATAGAAGTTTTTTGAGCTATTTTACCGATCGGATAATCTCTTCTTAATAGTTCAAAGACAACGAACAAACGTCTGTCATCAGGGAGTCCGAGGTGTTCAACAAGAACCTCAGTGTCTTGAGCTGCTGTTTC
>JBFZEO010000286.1:0-3352 GCA_041306845.1 Spirochaetota bacterium | reverse complement strand
TATTTGTCATTGACGATTCATCAGTTTCGGGCTTGTTTGATATGCAGGAGGTTGTGAGTAAAATTACTAAGATTAAAAGTAAACTCCAAGTTTTCATTTTTGTCTCCCGTAAAAAGGTGTTCGGAAAAAACTTTTTTAGTTTGCAGTTTTCTGGTATTTGTTGCCTTATGTGAATGTGACTCGGTTTAGTTATCTGGCATTGAAAAGATCGTCCATCGACACTTGTGCGCCGGTAAAATCTGAGTTATCGATAGCTGCCCCGTTGAATACCGATCCGGTGAGATCGGCTCCGATAAATTTTGAGTTGCGCATATCGGCGCCGGTAAAGTTGCAGTTTCTCATCGATATCTTGCTGAAGTCTATATTTGAGAGATCGGCACCGGTGAAATCGACACCGTTTATATCTGACCCGGCAACTTTAGCATTCTTAAAAATGGCGGCACGTGCGAATGAATTACTCATGATTGCGTTAGACATGTCGGCGCCGGTAAATTTAGAGTTATCGAGGACTGAGTACTCAAGATTGGAGCCGGAGAAATTAAAGTTTTCATAGTTCTTATTGGTGAGATCCATCCTTGACAGATCCTTGTTGCTCATGTTTGTGTCAGTTTTTGAGCAGAATGGTACGGAGAACATAAATATCAGGGCAATTATTCCGGAAATCTTCATCTTTTACATCCGTTAGTGTTTTTTGTAGAATGGGATTATTATACAAAAAATAGTTAAATATTCAAACAGAAAAAATGTTTTTGTAATCACAGGTTTGCTGTTTTAACCCTTTATCCATTCAAACGCTTTATCCGGCTGGAATGTGTTCATCCCATTCTCAAAGAGGAGGTCGGCCATGTAAAATGTGAAGTCAAGCGGTTTTTCGGTCAGATACGGGATGGCGATACATTTCATAAAGGCTCGTTTGGCAGCCTCGACACCGTACTTCGAGTCTTCGAGCACGACACAGTTCTCAGGCGGAGTTCCGAGCAGTTTCGCTGTGTGCAGGAAAATGTCGGGTTCAGGTTTGCTCCTCCCCACGTCCTCCGCCGATATAATCTTTGTGAAATACTTATTGAGACCGAGTTTATCGCAGAGCGCCTTGAGTATCTCCGGTGATGAACCGGAAGCGAGCGCCATCGGATAACCGGCGTCGAGAAGTTTGTCCATCAGAGCGAGCATCTCAGGGTAGATCCGTGTGTTGTTCATGGCGATATCGAGGTAGAGTTTGTTCTTTTTGATGAGCAGTTCGCCGATTGACTCTTTGAGTTGGTATTTTTTTTTGAGGTCGGTCATCATGGCGTGATTGACGGTTCAGATATATTTCTCTTTCATCTTTTGGGTAAAATCTATTCCGCAGCCGGCTAGAAGTATCCTGTCTGCTTCATAGTAGTTATCCTCGCTGTCGATAACAGTTCCGTCAAAGTCGAAGATCACAGCCTTAACCGGATATCCGGTAAACGCTTTAATCCGTTTTGATATTTCGATAACATTACCGTCAGGATCGGTAAGTTCCATCTCGAGGTATCCGTCGCCGGTCTCTCTCGGCGGTTTGGAGATTTTGATGCCGATTTTCTTCAGGCGTTCATATTCTCCAACAACATCGTCGGACTCAAAAGAGATGTGCGATGCTTTGTCGGTTGGAATGGGTTTGCTCGGGGCAGACAGGAGTTCTATCGTTGAATGCCCAGATGTGAGAAGAATTGTTTTGAGTCCCGGAGTGTTCCTGCTGACGTAACTGTAATCCTCTTTAAATCCGAATGCCATTTTATAGAAGTACGTGAGTCTGTATATGTCATTGGTGTAGATGCCGATATGTGAAAAATCCATTTATCCCTCCGCAGCGCCTGATCCGGCTAAATATATATAGCCATATTTTTTTATTTGTGAATAGGGGGCTTGATTGTTTTTACAGTGACTTGACAAGTTTATATGAAAAAAAATTCTACAGGCTGGTTAGGTAATTTTTTGAGCAATCACAACACCAAACTTCATATATGAATAAATACATTCAACAATTGAGAAACCTGCTTCCCTTAGCATTTGTTTTGTTTGATCGATTGTATTCTCTTTATCTAATTCTCTTCTCTTTAACCATTTATTGTATTCAATTTCTGATATTCCGCTATTCATGATTTGTTCATACCAGTAATTATTGTACATCATATTTAGTTCACATGAATCTGCGTTAAATTGATCAAAATTTATAAAAACGCCATTTGATAAAAGATTTTTATAAATGTTTTTATATAATGTTTGCTTATCAGGATCAGATAAATGATGAATTGATAATCCAGATATAATCAGATCAGGATTTATTGTGTTAAATTCATTTGAATAATCAGAAATTAAATATTCAATTTTACTATTTCCTTCAAATCTTTTTTTTGCTATTTCAAGCATTTTATCGGAAATATCGATCAGTGTGAATTTAGCATTAGGAAATTTTTCGTAAAAAAATTGTGTCAACAAACCAGTTCCAGCACCTAAATCAACTATATTTTGTGGTGTTTTTAGTGATTTTGCAATAAATTTTATCATCGAAAGATAATAGTCATCATAACATGGTATAAACAGTTTCCTTTGAACATCATAATTTTGTGCTACTAAGTCAAATCTTTCTTTGATTTTTTGAGTATTCATTTAATTCTCCTCGCCCGCTGAAGTCGTGTGATTATCAGCCGATTATACCCATTTTATCGGAGAGGAATTTTAATTCTTCGTCATAGATGTTCATGTTTTCAATTATTTTGTTGATATAGTTTAATGTTGTTTCACCCACACTTTCGTTAAAAACAGTACCGATACCGGCATTGTAATATGCAAGAGCGATGATGACATTGTTTTCAGATTGCGAGAGGCACCATTTGAGAAACTCAGCAGCCTTATCAACGTTGAACTCGGGATCAAAAAACTGTTCCTTTTTGTATCCGCTGAAAGTGTTACTGTTTAGCTGGCATAGTCCCCGGTCAATTGTTCCATTGTAGTTGTAGTTTACCGCATTCTTGTTGAAGTTTGATTCTGTTTTTATCAGTGCAAGAAGCAGCGTGGGGCTCAACTTATATTTTTGGGAGTATTTGATAATTATCTCAGGCAGTTCTTTTGAGCCGGTAATATCGATCATGTAGAGAGACTGTAGTTCTCTAAAAGTGTTTACTTTGTCATATTTTCCGGCTGTATCATCCATAGGAGCGGCGCTTGCCTGATTGCTGTTCTCTGCCAGATTGATAATCAGCGTTACAGCTGCGAGGTAGAGCGCTATCTTAAAAATTTTTAGCAGCGGTTTAAGTTTTTTGAATGGGTTAATTTTGTAATGTTCATGTGAGATCCCAATCGTAGACAGTTTACTCATTAACAATCCTCC
>JBFZEO010000285.1:0-4772 GCA_041306845.1 Spirochaetota bacterium | reverse complement strand
CAGACCAAAATCTCTCGCTATAGAACTTAGTGAGTCGCCGGATTTTACCGTATACTCAAAATATGTGATAGGAGCATTTACAGTATCAGGTTTATAAGCTCCCCCCAGTCCGCCCCCATTGGCAACATTTTTAACACTTATATTTACACTTCCGGCACTTCTATGTTCAAGCATTGTATCTTTTTTTCCGCTGTTTAACAAAATTATAAAAGCAGCAACAACAATAACTCCGGACACTACAATAATAACTTTGTTATAATTTTCGGTTGTCTTTTTTGATATATACTTTAATATTTTTTTCATAACGTTAAAATTCCTTACTTCAGATATTTTAGAGGATCAACAAGTAGATTGTTTTTCCTAACCTCAAAATGCAGATGGCTGCCTGTACTTCTTCCAGTATTACCAACTGTCCCTATTATACTGTCATTAGAAACAGTTACACCTTTTTTAACATAAATTTCATTTAAATGTCCATACATTGTTATAATATTATTAGCATGTTTAATCATTAAAAGATTCCCATACACTTTTGTATATCCTACATAGACAACGACACCCTCATCGGCTGCCTTTACAGGAGCTCCGATATCACCTTTTATGTCAAGACCGGTATGAAAATCCAGAGTCTGCTTAAAAGGATCGCGCCTTATTCCAAAATATGATGTAATCTTACCTCTGTGAGGCCACAATAGAATTTTCAATGACGATTTTGGTACACTTTTGGAACTTATTTTCTTTGGTGTTACGACATTTTTTTTCTTTTTAAAAATCCGACTTCTTTCATACTCTGTAAGCGAAGAGCCAGGAATAAACATATTTGTCCCCGGTATAATAACCTGTGATTTCAAATTGTTTGCATCAGCCACGCTCTCCCATGTTACCCCATATCTATTAGCTATCTTTATAAGATTATCATTTCTTCCAACTTTTATTATTCTCCCATCTTGATTAGGAATGATTATTATTTCACCTGAACTTAAATTGATTTTTTTAAGATTATTGCTGAGGATTAGTGTATCAAGAGTTACACCAAATCTTTTTGCTACAGACACTAAACTCTCTTTATTTTTTAACCTGTATTTGCTGTATTTTACTGTTTCGTATCTCTTATTTAGATTCTTTTTAATATTTCCGTTTTTTTGTATCACAGAAGAAATTAACAGATTTTCAAGTATTTTATCCTGATTCTCGCTCTCGTTTAGTTCAAAAACATTATTATCATAGGCTTCTTTTGACTTTGCATAGGAAACACTTATTGTAATAAAAGATACAAAAATTATTATAAGGACAAAAACAACGCCATAGTAGTATTTCAGGTAATTAATAAGAGACTTTCCACCGATGTTTACCGGCTTCTGAGATCTTTTTTCTTGAGAATGTTTATATTTTTTTTTAACCGGGTGTCTATTTTCCGAGATAAAACAGCTTTCCCACATTATTTTATTATCTGAGTTACTCAAAATATTACGGCTCCAGGTACAATCTAAGTGTTCGCTAAGGTAATTAAAATATTTAAAACAAATTTATTGTCTATGTATGATACTCGACAGAAAATACGATTTTATTGAGGATAAAGTTTGCTTAATATATAAAAAATATCATTTCTAATCAGATATTTTTGAGTCATTCCGATAATAAAATATCTATATTTGACTCTATATCTATTTTAATGTATAATTTCCATCTAATAGTGTCAAAATAACTATAGATTTTGAGGGGTATAATAAAGCATGTCTAATCTTGATGATATAAAAAAGAAACTTAAGATTGATGAAATGGATAAAGATTCCAGACAAAAAATGTTCAATAAATTTGTCGAAAAAGGCGGCGAGGTTATTAATGAAAAACCGGTTTCAACTTCAATGAGATTTGACAGGCATAAACAAATTGAGATAGGAGCACGGATAAAAAATCGGGAAGATGAACTACAAATGAAATATGCGCCTAAACACAACGAAGGAGCAGGAAAGAAATCGGGAACCGGATCAGATGCCAGATCTGCAAAAACATCAAAATACCCATTTTTTATATATTTTAAAGGTCTGTTGAATGGAACGTTTTCCCTGTCGGGCAAATTCAGTAAAACACTAACATTAGCGCTAACTGATGAATTCGGAGAGATAGTATCTGCACTTAATTTTGTTACAAATCAGATCATAAAACTTGACGAAGAAAACAGATGGAAAATGATCGATTATATGAATAAATCCTTTTCGCTCTCCTATGAGTTAATAATGAGATTTTATGATCTCTACAAAATAAATACAATTTCAACAATTCAAAAATATGTAAAAACAGATAACAACATAAAATGTACCCCTATCCTAAGAAATATACTTGATATATATAAAGAACTTACTATTCTTTATCCGTATTGGGAATCAAATAAAGAGATTATATGGAAATCCCTCGAATATTATCAGATTATAACAGGTAAACAGTCGTTAATTGGAAAGCAAAAGATATACAAGAATATAGACAGGTTATTTGGTTATTATTTACCAAACTTTCATATAATATTAACATACAATCTTGCTCAGGAAGTTAATTTTGATTATGAAAGCATGAAAAAGTTTTTAGACATAACAGAAGACTCAGACATCGGATGTTTTTCAAAACAGCTTGCAGCAGAAAAACAAATCTATCTTGAAAGACTAAAAAAAGAGAAAGATGATAGTCTAAAAAAACTTCAGGAGTCCGTAGATCAAAAAGAAATGGAAAAAATTCCATTATATGTCCAAAAAGGTTTAAAACTAATCGATGATATAGTTGAAAAATCCAATGTATTACTAAGGAATAACAAATACGCAGAATATTTTGAATCGAACGAGAAAATGTTCGTTTTTTATGCTCTTTTTTTAGAATTTGACAAACAGTATTCATTTATAATGACTACATCACAATTAAAACTCATCACAAGATCCGAATCGGGTGAAAAGACAGATATCCGTTCAGAATTAGATGAATGTTTTACTAAATTTAGTGAAATTAATAATTTCATAAACGAGTATCTCAGCCTGCTTGAAGAACAGAGTAACGTTAAAATTGGTTTTAATGATAATCCGCTTCAGCTTCAGGCAAAAATTAACAACATTCAAACCAAAAAGATAACAACTTTCAATGAAATAAAAGTAAGATCGGCATATTTCTTCAAGAAACTCTCTATTACACTACAGAAACTCATAAACGATTATAAGAAAGATAAACTACTCCTATCAAATCCGGACGATAATCTTAGTTTTCCATTAAGCCGGGAAAAAAATCATTTCGATAATGTTCCGATAATAAAAGCCATAGCAGCAACGTTCAGTTATGTATCTGCACTCCATTATTATATTTCTTTTTATGAAATCAGCCAGAAAGGGCTTTTTTTTGAAAATAATGATAAAGATAATCCTGCCGATAAACTGCCGGATATTGAAAATATTCAGTAAGGGAATCAAACGTTGAAAAGGAATTTATATCTGACTCGTGCAGGAATACTACTCATCATATTCTCAATTATTGCAGCAGTTTACATAATAAGAATCCTATATCTTATCTCTCTCGACAGTGAATTTTACAATATCGTAGATAAAAATAATACCGTAGTAAAACGCGGTGATATAGTTGATATAAACGGAAGAAT
This sequence comes from Spirochaetota bacterium, assembly GCA_041306845.1. Lineage (GTDB taxonomy): Bacteria > Spirochaetota > GWE2-31-10 > GWE2-31-10 > GWE2-31-10 > JBFZEO01. The sequence goes on along the minus strand of JBFZEO010000285.1, from coordinate 1,141 downwards.
TCTTGCGGTGAATGAGGAGTTGCTCTCTATCTATGCAAATCCCTCAATAATTACCGAAAAGGAAAATACTGCAAAAATACTTTCTCAAACCCTGAACATAAGTTATTCAGAACTATTGAAGATATTAAGAACAAATAAAAATTTTGTCTGGATAAAAAGATTTATACCTGCAGATGAAAAAAATAAGATTAAAAATATAAAAGGGATCTACTATAATACTGAATACAAACGATTTTATCCGGGGAATAATCTTGCCTCTCACATTTTAGGTTTTTGTAATATAGATAATAATGGAATGGAGGGAATTGAGAGATCTCAGAATAATTATCTTTTATATGAAAAAGATAAGGTTATGAGTGATAACTCCGAAAATAAAATCCTATCAAAATCGTACAATGTTCAGCTGACAATAGACTCAAATATTCAGGCAATCGGCGAGAGAGCTCTTTATAACAGTGTAATTGCTCAAAAGGCAGAATCAGGAACTCTAATACTCCTTGACGGCATAACCGGTAATATTCTATGTCTTGCCAACTATCCAGATTTTAATCCCAATAATTACGGCGAATACAACCAGACTAATTTTAGAGATCTTGCTGTATTTAAACAGTATGAACCCGGTTCAGTATTTAAAATATTTTCCATTTCATCAGCACTTGATCTCGGATTAATTGATGAGAATACAACATTCCTTTGCGATGGAATTTATGAAAAATACGGCGAGAAAGTAAAATGTACCGGGATTCACGGTTATATAAACATAAGCGGGATATTTAGAGCTTCCTGTAACGATGGTACATTGCAGGCAACAGAAAATGTATCAAAAGATGATCTTTATGATTATATTAAACAGTTCGGATTCGGATCAAGTGTTGATATAGGTTTGACTGGTGAGAATGCCGGAATATTACGCTCACCCGGTAACTGGAGTCTTAGATCTAAAATGGCCATCCCTATGGGACAGGAGATCTCTGTGAATGCGGTTCAGATCGTAAAAGCTGCAACTGTTTTTTTAAATGACGGAATACTCATTGAACCTAAAATAATAAATAAAATATACGATCCCAACAATCTTACGGAGATAAAATTTAAGAGGAAAGAGCTGAATCGCGTACTAAAACCTGGCGTTTCACAGAAAATA
>JBFZEO010000284.1:0-4124 GCA_041306845.1 Spirochaetota bacterium | reverse complement strand
CATCCTACACAGTGGTGAATGGATAGGTTGCGTAAAGTTACAATCTCCGTTGTATGACCGAGATTGTTTAGTGCCGATGATAGGTTATTCAGATATCCGTCAAAATTAGTATTATTTTTATCCGGATTACCGTTTAAGATCATAATACGCATATCAAACCCTCCATTAAACAGTATTCAATTGCAATATATCAGAAATATTTCAAATAATAAATATTAATTTGTAGCGATGGTTGGTTCAGAGAGATGCAATCAACCCCGTTATCACTAACAAAGGTATCCATTTGTCATTGGCTTAACCTGCAACGCTTAGCGTTGTCAAGTTGAAGCTGTTATTGAGGACTTGTAGGAAAACCCCCAATTGATGCCCTAAAACCGCATTATATGTGGGTTTGAGATGTTAAAAACAGGGTTTTTCTACAGTCTCATTAGCTAAAAATTTTGAATTTTTGTTTTTAATATATTTTTCCAAGTATTGCGTTTTAAATTTAACACCTTATGTTTTTTTCTGACATATATATTTGTATTCTTTTTATTAAAATCTTTTTTTCAAGCAAAATGTTTTCAATATTTTTAATATTGACGGCTAATTCTATAATTTTTAGTTTTTTCAACCAATATTCTTCTGTTCATCAATCTAATGCAATCATCAATGCACATATAAATTGTAAAAGTGATACGGGAGCCCATACTCGTTCAATTTTACTTGGCGTAATAGTATTTAAAACAACACCAATCCCATAGTAAGTAACAACAATCCATATTAAACCTTTTGATAATGTAAATAAGTTTTGAAAAATGAATCCTGCTCTTATCATAATAATAAACGCGAGAAGTATCAAAACTGCCATACTAATTAGCGGTATAATTCTTTTATCTTTTGGGTATGAGCCAGGATATTTCCCACCCATTGATGCACTACCCCACGGAACACCAAATGCTAAACAAAGTTGAAAAATAATAATGACTATACTTAAAATCATGTATAATATAAATGAAACTGCGACAATCATATTTTATATCCTCCCTACGCGAAGCGTGTACCTAACATTTTTTACACAGTTCCAGCACGCAATCTCTGTCGTTGTGAGGGATCTTGCCATTCCCCGTAACCTGATACTTCTGATGTCCCATGCCGGCGATAACGATAACATCACCGGGCTGCGCCATTGCCATAGACTCTGCGATTGCGCTTTTGCGATCCCTGATTATCTTGTAGTTGAATGGTGATCTCTTCCCCTTGGAGATAAGTCCTGCTTCGAGCATCCCGATAATAATTTCCGGATCCTCAGTGTATGTGTCGTCATCGGTGATAATTGTATAATCTGCAAATTCTGCGGCAACCTCTCCCATAATCGGTCTTTTTTCCCGATCTCTGTCGCCGGTGCACCCGAAAACAGCGATCACCTTGCCGGATGCAAGTTTACGGCATTCTGTAAAAATTTTCTCAAGGGACTCCGGCGTGTGAGCGTAATCAACCACCACTTTAAAAGGTGAGTTAAACACGACGTTAAACCGTCCGTCAACTCCGCAGAAATCGTGCAGAGCAGCATAAACATCCTCATATGAGATCCCATTCTCACGGGCACAGGCGATCGCCAGAACTATGTTTGTAACATTGTAGTCTCCCATGAGCGGAACGTCATATCTCTCCTTTGCAGTGAGAATGGGTGTGTTGAGTGTCAACTCGATGATCTGGTAATTTTCATCCGAGGCAACGTCATCTATCCTGTAGCTGCACTTATCGGAGTGTCCGATAGTCACTGCACGCACAGTATCGTTGAGGACATCGAGAACCTTGCATCCTTCAGGATCATCCATATTGATAACGGCGATCTTATTCTTTTTGTTAGAGGCAGACAACATCCTAAAAAAGTCGAGTTTTGCGTCAAGGTATTTTTCCATTGTACCGTACAGATCGAGATGATCCCGCGAAAAACTTGTGAATAAACCGGCGTCCCATTCCACCCCGGCGATCCGCTTGAGAGTTACAGCGTGACTGCTCACCTCAACTATGGCGTGTGTATCGCCGTGATTTACCGAGTCGCGGAGGAGTTTTTGTAGTCTGTCAGCCTCCATGGTTGTCCGCTCGGAGTCCTCCTCGGTCTCGCCGGCACGATACTTCACAGTTGTAAAGAATGAGTTTTTTGTCACGCTCCTGAAGATTGCGTCTATCAGAAATGTTGTTGTTGTCTTGCCCTTTGAACCGGTTATCCCGATCATGCAGAGCTCATTGAATGGTGAGTTGTACAGAACATTGCTGCAAAGAGCCAGCGCCTCGCGCGTGTCGTCAACTTGATAAACTGTTGATGAGTCGGTGATGTTTTGAGGAATGGTACCCGGATCGGTGACTATAAAGTTGCGGCATCCTCTTGAGAATGCGTCCTCTGCAAAAAGATGTCCGTCCGTCTTAAATCCCTTTATTGCGGCAAATACATCACCATCTCCGCACTCTCTCGAACTGATCCTGATTCCGGTAATTTCATTGTCTGACTTCCCGGAAATTTCCTTATATTTTAAATTTGTCCTTGAAATAATCTCTTTAAACGTCAATTCCCTCTCCTAAAATAAATTAGTTTCATCGTTTCCGGAAGCTGCCTCGCCTATCAAAAGTGCAGCCTCTCCGGCCGGCAGTGATGAAACCTTTTCAAGTTTACGCTCCATCTGTTTTGCCCTGTTTGAAACCTGGCTGAGTTTATTTGATGCTGACTCGAGGTTGCTGTGAACAGCCTGCAGCGAGTCCCCGAATTTACCGAACTCAGTCTTGACTGCTCCAAGCACCTTCCAGACCTCTCCAGATTGTTTACTTATCGCAAGGGTTTTAAACCCAACCTGCAGACTGTTAAGGAAAGCTGTCAGCGTTGTCGGTCCGACAATTGTTACCTTGTAGTCTCTCTGTAATTTTTCAAATAGTCCCGGCCGGCGGAGTGCCTCGGCGTAAAGTCCCTCAAAAGGGAGGAACATAAGTGCAAAGTCGGTACTATTCGGCGGGTCAATATATTTCTCTCTGATATCCCGGGCTTGACCAACAAGCCGGGACTCGAGAGCTTTAGCACTGATATCGATGGATTCCTTATCGCCGGCCTCATAGGCATCGGTGAGGCGCTGATAATCCTCGATAGGAAATTTGGAATCTATCGGGAGCCAGACAAAAGTTTTCTCTTCGGCGCCCGGCAGTTTTACGGCGTATTCCACATTCTCCCTCGAACGCGGCTTAACTCTCACGTTAGCCTCGTACTGTTCAGGCGATAAAAACTGTTCAAGGATCGCCGACAACTGTGCCTCACCGAGTATCCCGCGGTTTTTCACATTTGACAGAACCTTTTTGAGACCGCCGACATCCTGCGCCAGAGATTGCATCTCGCTCAAACCCTTCTGTACTTCAAGGAGCTGTTTTGTGACGGTCTCAAAACTCTGCGTCAGTCTGTTTTCGAGAGTTTCGTGGAGTTTTTCATCCACGGTCTTTCTCATCTGTTCGAGTTTTATCTCATTCTTATCCTGGATCTCTTTTAAGCCCTGATTGACAACTGTTATAACTTTTGCCTGCAGCTCCCCAATGGTTTTGTTGAGCCGCTCAGATTGACCGGACTGGCTGATGTTAAACCGTTCGAGCCCCTCGCCAGTTGATCTGCGGAGAGCCTCCATCGCAGCGGAGAGTTCCATTCTGTTGTCCTTCAGTGCGCCGGCGATCTCCTCTCTCACAGTCTTCATCTCTGTCCGCAGTTCGTTCCTGCTGACATCTCCATAGTTCCGGAATAGTGATTCTATCCGTTTAGTTACGCCCTCTGTCGAGTTGCGCATCACAAAAAAGATTATGATAAAGGAAAATAAAATATTAATTAAAACCATTATTGTAAGCAGACTCACTTTTATCCTCTCCCCGATTTTTTATGTTTGAAATTAACTATTTAAATGTAATATAATTTCATTTACAACGTCCACAACTTTAAATATAAAAACAAATTTCATGGAGGCTCTTGCGAAAATACTTTTTTTCTATAGAAATAGAAATTTCGCAAGAACCTCCATATACTCTACATTAATATTGATTGTTTTTACAGGATTTTTAAAGTTTATTTTGTAAAGACTCTCATTCGAGCAGAGCAGTCTCGATCGAGTTTTTGA
>JBFZEO010000283.1:0-4713 GCA_041306845.1 Spirochaetota bacterium | reverse complement strand
CGATAAGAAATTGCAGATGTCGATTAATAGACTTCTCTCTGTTTATGAGAATGATCCGATGCTTGAACACATTAATAAATATAATCTGCCGTCTAAAGAGACAATTATAAATATAATAAGTGATTTCAAAGAGATCATATTCCCGGGTTATTTTTCAAAGAGAACGTTAACTACCATTAACATAAATGCATATATCTCTGATAAAGTAACTAACCTTTATGAGATGCTTGTAAGCGAGATAAATAAGAGTATTATCCACGACAGCGAGGCGAAGGCTGATAAATGTGAGTCTTGCTCTGTAATTACTGACAGCATGGAGAGAGCGGAGAGTATCGCTTTAAAAGTCATTGATAACATTCCGCAGCTGCGGGATCTAATCAACAAAGATGTTAAGGCTGCGTTCAGCGGTGATCCGGCAGCAAAGAACTATTATGAGATAATTTTCAGTTATCCATGCATAACAGCGCTCGTTATTCATAGAATAGCAAACTTCCTTTATAATAATAAAGTTCCTTATATACCGCGTATTATGTCTGAGTATTCGCATAGTGTTACAGGAATCGATATTCATCCAGGTGCAACACTCGGCGAGTATTTCTTTATCGATCATGGTACCGGTGTTGTAGTCGGGGAGACATGTGTTATAGGTAATAATGTCAAGGTTTATCAGGGTGTTACACTTGGTGCGTTAAGTTTTCCTAAAGATGAAGGCGGTAACATAATTAAGGGTTTGCGAAGACATCCTACTATTGAGGATAATGTTACCATCTATGCCGGAGCCACTATTCTCGGAGGAGAGACTGTTATCGGCGCCAACTCCATAATAGGCGGTAATGTCTGGATTACAAGTAAGATTGCCCCAAATTCTCGTGTAACAGCGGATTTATCCGGAGCAAATATTATAACTGAAAAAAATAAATTTTTATAGCCTCTTGCAAAAATACTTTTTTTTATAGAAATTTTGCATGAGGTTTCTTATTAATGCGATATAATCGCATTATGGCGTACTTAAAATCAAGTTTACTTGATTTTAGCAAGCGCCACTATATTTTAAGCGTTAAATAACCGAGAAATAATCTATGTGTAGAATCTTAGTCTTACTTTTTGTCATTTTTTCTTCATCGTTAATTTACTGTGACCTCAGGTTTGAACCGTGCGCAATTAATGATGACAATAGTTTTATTTTTAACTCTATAGAAAAGATAGGGGAGTCTAAGCAGAAACAAACCCTTTTTTATGGTGAATATAAGTCTGATTTGATAAACTTTAAGGCGTTGAGTTATTATCCCGATGTTGTAAAATATAATAATATTTCAAAAAACATCTACATTCAGAACAGAATGGGACTCTACTTTTATAATACACTTACCGGGGTTATCTCGCAGCCTGCTGGTTTACCCTCTTTCTCCCGCGGTGATGAATACTCAGTCACTCCGCTTTCGCAAATTTCAGTTTCACCTGATAGTTTGTATCTGCTTATAAAAGATCCGGTATCACCGACAAGAACTAACATTATCTTGTACAACTGCGTGAGCGGTAAATCAGAGACGATTGTCAAGGATGCAGACAGGGCTCCCGGTGAGGAATGTGCTCTATGGAGTAACGATTCACAGTATTTTATCTATCAAAAAAATAATAATATCTATTATTTTGGAGTCAAAGATTACTTTGAAAAAAAGATACTTTCGGAAGATCTGAGATATATCGGAAATATCCGTCTGAAAAACTGCAGCTGGTCTGATACAAATATGCTTTACTGGATAGAGAAGAAACTTATTTACAAAACCGATCCCAATGAGTTTTATTACAGATCGATATATAAAAGTTATCTGAGGCAGGGACGTGTAGTTGGTAAGATATATTTTGATTTTGATCCAGCTTTTGATACATTTATCATAAATGAAAATTCTGCGAAAGTGATGATCGTTAAAGACGGGATATCCATTCTCTACTACTCGCTGACAGATGATATCACAAAGAATCCATATCTACAGCTAAATGATAATATGCGTTTTGACAAGGCTGTTCTTAAAAATAATGGAGAGGGAGCTTTGTCGATAAGGTACCTCGATAACGGTGTCGTTAAAACAGATATAATTCTTATAAAGAAGAATGGGAACGACTTTGATTTTGTAAAACTTGATAAAACTCTGGTTGACAATGACTTGATTAATGATTTTGTTTTTGACAAAAAAATGACCGGTATACTTGTTACCTGCGTTAATGGTGCATACTTTATAGATATCGCTTCTTATAAAAGAGTTTGGGACTTTAAAGGTGAGAATATAAAGTATGGTGTAAATACGGGTGAAAACTTGTGGTATCTTTTGGGTGACAATTTTATGTACAGGCATCTGGAGAATGAGAATTTACCGGTTTTATTGTCAAGTTCAGGTGATGCCGGTTTCTGGAATAATGAAATCTATGTTACAAAACAGGGAATTAGTTATAGAGTTAGTAAGAATAATGGTTCTATCAGTAAAACGGAAGTTCTTCCGTCAAATATAAATAAATCTACAAAGAGTAATTACTATAGAATTTTGTCGCGTGAGATCAAGAAAGGGTTTTATAAAGAGGCATTATATCTTAAGGAATTGTATTCCGGTAAACAAATAGAGATAACCGGTGAGCCAAAACTTAAATACACCCTTTTCCAGCCTGAGTTAAAGGAATCTATTGATTTTTATAATAATCCGAGACCTGAAAGATATGAAACGGCACTTGTTTTTGACTGTATTAAGACGGCTGAGGGTGTTTTTCCCATTCTAACAGCACTTCAGAAATATGGTATAAAAGCTAATTTCTTTATAAATGGGCAATTTATCGATGTTAATCCCAAGATAACAAGGGAGATATCGCTAACCGGTTATGAGATAGGTAACATGTTTGAGTTTTATGTTAATCTTACAGACAATAAATTTGTTATTGATAAGAACTTTATAAGACAAGGTTTATCATCAAACGAAGAGAAGTATTTTAATCTAACAAAAGGTAATTTTTCACCTTACTGGCATGCTCCTATGTATGCTTATAGTGAGTCGATTATAAGATACGGACTCGAGAGCGGTTATAAATTTGTCAGTTATAATATAGATTCTCTTGACTGGATTGATAAAAAAGATAAACAGTTGTACTCAAAATACTATATGAACAATAAAGATCTCATTAACAGGGTGTTATCAAAGCTTACCCCGGGTGCTGTTATTGTTTTTAATGCCGGTAAGAATGATACTGAGCGTGATGAATGGTTGTTTAATGATGTTGAAACATTGATTTGTGAGATAATAAGGTCGGGTTATCAGTTTGCAGATATGAGTGACATTCTTTCTAAATATAGAGATGTTACAGGCTCAGCGGATAAGTGAAATGAATCAAAATCTATCAGATTTAGTTTCCATGTTTGATAAAGAATCACCATTATATGACTCTGAAACAGATACTTTTCATCATCAGATTGCGGAATATATCGTCTATTCAAATTTATCAAGCGAGTTAAATGGGAATAAAGACCTTTTTATACTGGATTCCGGTGGAGGAACTGGAAAATATTCAGTTTTACTTGGCAGACAGGGGTTTAATGTTGAACTGATAGATATAAGTCCGAAAAGTGTTAGTCTTGCACAAAAGAAATTTTCTGAAAATAAGTTGATTATCAATGCTGCTGTTGCAAACAGTGAAAATCCCCCTTTCCTGGATAATACTTTTGATTTTGTGATGTTAAATGGGGCTGTGATAAGTTATACCCCAAATCCATTAAAATTATTACGAGAAACTCAACGTATTTTAAAACCTGGCGGAAGAATATGGTTTGATTTTTTTAATAATTTGGGCTGGGCAATTGAGATAAAAGATCCTGTTTTAGATAATCTTATATTGAGCTCAGATAATTATTTGATACAGATGCCGGACTGGGAATATCCAGCAAGATTAATGAGTATTAGTTATGTTGAGAGTCTATTGAAAGAAGTTGGATTTAAATTAAAGTCAAAATATGGTCTAATTAATGTTTCTCATTCATTTTCTCTGGATTTCCGATATTCAAAAGAATATTCTATCGATTTGGTTGATAAATATAGGAATATAGAATTAGAATTGAGTAATCACCAAGATTGTATCGGTTCAGCCTGGAGTTGTATTTTTTGTGCAAATAAGGTATAAGTTTGTTTGATTTGATAGCGAATGTTTCATGAGTATTTATTAGATTTTGAATTGACATTTTTTTAATTTTAATAAAGTTTATTTTTATAATGCATTGTGAAATAGATAAAAAACAAATCAACTATTGAAAAATAGTATTAAAAATCTTATTATGAACTATTATAGACGTTAATTAGGATATAGTAATCAGATGGACAAGAATTCAGTTTATTCAGTCAGGATTTTTTTCATAGATCCGGTAAATCTCATATCAGTTATAATGAACTCATTAATTGAACTGGAGTATGAGGCGTATTCTATTGATAGTGATATCAAGGATAAATTGTTTGATATTTTTGCTGAATCTCCGCGTAATGTAGTCTTTTTTTCCATAAGAAGTAAAGTTGAGATAGAAACTATTTTTAAATATATAGAAAAGATAAATGAATATAAAGATTCTATGGTTCAGATGGGAGCTTTTACTTTTGACAGTATCGATCTTGATATAAAAAACAGGCTTCTTGAGAATGGAGTTTCGGTAATTACATTTGAAACTATCCAAGCAAATACTGTTGA
>JBFZEO010000282.1:0-3424 GCA_041306845.1 Spirochaetota bacterium | reverse complement strand
CAAAAAACGATCGATGGTACTTCTTTACATCCTTTTGTTCAGTCTCTATATTCTTATTTTAATGATAATCCTTTTCCGAAAATCGGAGTTGTCAAGGGCACGCGAACGGATGTCACTTTTTACAGCAGCACTCCTTGAGGAACTGATAAATGCAGGAAGCAGAGATGAACTTCAATCGATAAAGGACTCCTTACGTTCCAAGAAGGATTCCATTCTCAATACAATCTACGGAAACTATAAAAAACTGAAAGATAAGGATAAGAAAAACCTCGAAGATGAGCTCTCAACTGTTTTTGATAAGATAGATATGGGATTTAAAAAGAGATATCCTGATGAACACGAGTCGGGAAATATAAATAGGATAGAGGCTCTTTTTGAGAAATTTATAGAGAAAATTTCTGAAAAGGGAATTAATATAGTTCAGCCGGAACTGAACATCAGCGGGGGAATTTCAAACATTCCAGCAAAGAAAAAGATAACAACTGAAGATAAACTCGAAGAGGTCGAGGAGTTGGGTGATGAAGCGGAGGCTGAAGCTATCGAGGAGATCGAGGAACTGGGCGAAGAACCTGAAGAGATCGAAGAATTAAGCGATGAACCCGAGGAAATTGATGATTTAAGTGACGAATCGGAGGAACTCGAAGAAATCGAGGAATTGGAAGAGAATGCTGAGGCAGAAGAGGTCGAAAATGAACCGGATGAACCCGAAATCATCGATGAAATCGAAGAGTTGAGTGAAGAAACTGAGGTTGATATAACTGAACCGGAAGAGATAGAAAAAGCAGAAGAAATCGAAGATGAGGAACTTGATGAGTTAAGCGAACTTAAGACTGTTGAAAGTCCGGATGAAAAAGAAATGACAGAAACAGAAGGGAGCAGCGAGACAGAAATTGCCGATCTCTCCTCAACAAACGATGAACCTGATACTCTTTTTTATGAACCCCAGGCTGAGTTTGATGATATGGAAGATATGGAAAATATCGAAGAACTCGACGAGATCACAGATGGGGAGCCGATTTCTGATAATCCGGCAATAGAGGAGCTTTCCGATGAAAACGACGTTATTCCCGCGGAGGACAGACGGATTACTTCGCAGGATGAGATCATTGAGCTGAATGAATTTGAACTGCAGATCGATAAAGAGATCGAGAAACTAAACAGTATAAAAGAAGACAACAACTCTGAATCCGAAAATCAGAAAGAGATAAACATAGAACTCACGATATCGGGATTCGACGAGGAGATCCCTCTAACAGACGATACAATTAAGATCGAAGAGGAGATAGACGGCCTTGAGACTGATCTTGAAATACTCGAAACAGAGGAAAACCTTGAAGTCCTCGAGGAAGAGATCGAAGAGATAACATCTACAAAAACAGATGAAGATTCAACTGTGTCGAAGAACATAAATGAAGAAAACCCCTCCGAATTTATAGACAAGATAGAACATCTTGAAAATATAATTGACGGAGATCTCTCCAGTGTAACATATATCCCTAACATTGCCTCGGAAACAATGGATCTCTACCTGATAGGCGATGACGATGAGGAAACAAAGCACAAAACAGATGAAGCATACATTGCGAGTCAGTCACCGGAAACAACATTGGATGATTTCCCGGAGATAGCGATGGAGTTCGATGACGTTTCGTTTTATGAGAATGGTGATATTGCCGAAAATACCGGTAATGTTGAGTACACAGAAGATTTTATGGAAAATCTCGATGAACTTGAAGATATCGATGATGAAATACCGACTGTTCCTGAACAATTTTATATGGAATCCGCCGATATGAACGATCCGCTCGCCAAGGAAATTCAGGAGTTAACGGATGAGAAAACCGACTTACAGTTAATCCTACACCTCATATACGATAAAATCGGAGCCGATAAACTATCACTCATGGTGGGACTCACCAAATATGACGGTTTTATGCAGACATATCAGATAGGCTACGACAATATAAGTGTAGAAAAGTTTATCCTTAAACCCGATAATCCTATAGTTGAGCATATCTATAAAGTTGAGAGAATGGTGTTTGTTTCCGATATCGAGAGAGTTAAATCTATGTTCGCAAATAAAGATTTTGACACCGAGTTCGGCGATATAAAATCACTAATAATCTATCCGGTAAAACTGCTCGGAAAAGTACGCGCCCTTCTCTTCATGGGGTTTTACAAAAATAATGATACCGCCCTCGACAACTTCATTTCGCTATTAAATGAAAATGAAGTAAGAGATGGGATCAACAAGGGTGTCCTAAAAATACTGTAACACTTAAATTTAGTTTGCAAAACAAATAAAAAACCTGCTTTGCGATTTTTGCCAAAGCAGGTTTTTTGTTGTCGGGAATTTTACTATTCCACTATCTCAAGTATCTCACCGCCAGTCGATTTAAGTTTAACGCTGACTTTTTTATCATACTTACCAAACAGAGATTCACAGCTCGCAGTAAATAACGACGGTTCCGCAAAAGTTCCCGCCATCTTAGCCTGATTTATAGATTTATTCTTAACGATAAGATTTGGTTTGTTCTCAAAATAACTGTAGATCGTCTCGTTTACCAGTTTGTAAGCGTCCATCGTCTGGAGAGCGTCCGGCGTGTTGGTAAATGAGATGCAGTTATCAAATCTTTTAGGTTTCTTCTTATCAATAACAATACCGTATTTCTCCGGGTTATTGTAGAGGTGCGTGTCCTTTTCCATTCTAAAAACCTCAGCCATAAGTTCGGAAAACTTCTCAGCATTCTCAATGACATAATTTATCGTTGTCATTGCTTCCTCTTTAGTCTCGCCGGGGATACCGATCATAACGGTCGCCAGCATTCCCAGTCCGAGCTTGTTGCAGTCCTCGATTATCCTGTTTACTGTTGAGAGTTTGTGACCTTTGTTAATGGTCTGAAGAGTTTTTTCATTCACACTCTCAAGCCCGAAGAATATCCTCTCGCAACCAGCTTTTTTCATCTTTTCGAGTATCTCAAAACTCAGGGCATCCTCAAATCTGACAAAAACAAACCATCTGAACCTGTACCCTTTCTCGATGATCCAGTCCGACATATCGCTTAAGATTTTAGGAGAATGGGAAAGGTCGGTAAAAACTATCGTCATCGGGTTGTACTTTTCGACAAGCGTATCAATATCTCTGATGTAATCCTCGTAGGTTCTCTTCCTGTAACTCTTGTTTGCAAAAGTATGCACACAGAACGTACATTTGTTCCAGTAACACCCTTTAGTTATCTGCAGGGAGAGCGGTCGCGGTAGGATATATTTTTCTATTGGCAAATCAGAGAAATCGGGAGTAGGATTATCTATCGGAGCATCAACAGACTTGACTTCCGGTGAATTGATAATTCCGTTTATATTTACATATGTACTCGGGATCATCTTAAGCTCTTCCAGAGATTTTGCTTTGAGAACCTCGACC
>JBFZEO010000281.1:0-3641 GCA_041306845.1 Spirochaetota bacterium | reverse complement strand
AAAGGGCTCAGCACATCGAGTTCTTCGGCGATCTGCTAAAGGGGTATGAGCGAAAATGCGGAGTAAAGAGGTTTATATCCGGTAAAATCGGCGAGTTTATCATTCAACACAAAGCGGCAGAGGCGTTTATCTGCGGTGAACTTATCGGACTCCTTGACAGGTTCGATATCATCGGCGAGGATAAACTTGAAGAGTTCGGGATAAAAAAGATCAAACCTGAACTCAAACTTGACCTTAGTTTTGGGATGGATTACTTTGAGGGCGCCGTCAATGTGGAATTCGGAAGCGAGAGTTACAACATCTTTGACTTTCTGCAATTATACAGTGATAAATCATATATCGTTATGAAGGACAACAAGAAGGGGATTATCGACAAACGATACGTGAGGAAACTCAGCAGGCTCTTTCATAAGAATGGCGATAAAGTTCGGATATCGAGATATGACATTAAATTTCTCAACGAAATGATAGATGAAAAAACATTTAATGAAAATTTCAAGGTTGAGGCTGATATCTTTACCGGGCTCGAAAAATTTAAAGAGATGGACGTTACCCCGCCCAAGATAAAAGCCGAGTTGAGACCGTATCAGATAGACGGATATAAATGGTTAAAATATCTTTATGACAATTCACTCGGAGGATGTCTTGCCGATGACATGGGACTGGGCAAAACTGTTCAGACGATTGCTCTGCTCCAGTACGTTTATGAGAATGAGACCCGTCCCTCCTTACTCATTGTACCGCGGAGTCTCATTCACAACTGGCGCAACGAACTCAAGAGATTTGCCCCAAAACTCACATTCTCCATCTACCACGGCACCGGACGTAACTACGAAGAGTCGCTTAAATCACAGATCGTCATCACAACTTATGAGGTGGTGCGTAATAATATAAAACAATTTGTCCAAACAAGATTTGCTCTCTGCATCCTTGATGAATCGCAGAAGATAAAAACGATAACTTCGATTGTTACAAAGAGCATCCTCGTCCTCAATGCAGACAGGCGGTTAGCACTGAGCGGAACTCCGGTTGAGAATCATCCCGGCGAGTTTTTCCCGCTCTTTAAGTTCCTCAATCCCGGGATGTTCAGGTCGCCCGGAGATTTCAAAACCAGGTATTTGACTCCGCTGATAGACGGCGGGGCTGCTGAGGCGATAACAGAACTTAGGCACAAGATCAAACCTTTTATATTAAGACGTCTCAAAAAAGATGTACTAAAGGACTTGCCAGACAAAGTCGAACAGGAACTATTTATCGATATGAACGCCGATCACAAGGCGTACTATGAAGAGAGACGCAATTATTATGCAACAATGGTAAAAACTGCTATAAGTGATTTAGGGATAGGAGGGGCAGACATCTACATTCTCACCGCCCTGAACGCACTCCGGCAGATAGCCACCATACCGGAGGTCTTCGTCACAGGGATAAAGCTGAAGTCCGCAAAAAAAACTCACCTCATAGAGAGTGTGCTCGATGTTGTCGGCAATGGTCACAAAGCTCTGATCTTCACAAATTATCTCGGAGCGGTGAATCTGATCGCCGGAGAACTCGACAAGAACGGTATAACTTATGCCAAGATAACAGGAGCCACGAGGGACAGACAGAAGATCGTTGACGAGTTTCAGAATGGTAAGAAATGCAAAGTATTATTAATGACCCTCAAAACCGGCGGTGTCGGGCTCAATCTGACAGCTGCAAGTTATGTTTTTATATTTGATCCCTGGTGGAATGCATCGGCGGAGTGCCAGGCGATAGACAGGGCGCACCGCATCGGACAGAAAAAAACCGTATTCAGCTATAAACTGATAACACGCGGAACTATCGAGGCTAAGATAAACGAACTGCAGAAAAAGAAACGGAACATCATCGACAACCTGATGGACTACGAGGAGTCGGCCCCCAAACTGACTCAGAACGATATAGATTTTATTTTTGGAGAATAGCAATGCAAAGTTATGAAACAATAACTGCCGATTTTAACAACCCCGACAGCTGGATAAATAAAGATTCAGAAATTGCCTGCTCAAACTGCGGCAGACCTTTTTCGCTCATATACAAAGGTAAAATTGACAATAGAAGAACGTGTCCCCGATGTATATCAAGAGATTATTATATTAATGATAATTCAATGGTTTTTGTTAACAGTGTCGTAGATAATATTGACAGGATTGCCGAAGATCCCCAAATGGTTCTTGAAAGATTTATCATTCTTACCTACCTCTCAAGAAATACATATTACAACGACTACTACGGCCTAAAGGATATCGAGCACTATAAAAAAGTGAGATATTTAATCGATAAGTCAGTAAAATTTCTGGGATTTACAGGTACTCATCCTGCTGCAAAGTATCTAAGAAGTGAAGCTGTGGACGTTCTTTCCCATTTTGTTGATGATGTGGAAGATGCTTTTATAGATCATTTATCCGACGATCCTTGGCAGGGATTTGCAAATATGGTTCTTGTTTTAGGTCACAACCAGAAGTCAAATGTATTTAAAGCGCTTTACCTAGCGGCTGCCGGAAGTTTAAATATGCAGTTAAGAAACTTTGTAACTAAAAATGTTAAAATAACACAAAGTAAAGATTTTAAAAAAGTAATAGAACTCGTTGATGCATTACGCTGTAACTCTGAATATAAAGATCTAAAATTCGATTATCATTTTTTTAAATCGTTCCTTGATATTTTTGATGACTTTAAAACTGAGGATCTGGGAAATCTTGTCACCCAACTGATGCCGGAAACTTACGGTTTATATAATTTATATCCGAACGGCGATACTGATATAAAAAAGATATTTAAAATAGAACGCGGATTTATAGTTACTGCGTTTTTACATTCTCCAGAAAAAATGGGAAAATGGCTAAGCTCTTACGGAGAGCCGTTGCGTAAAATGATGGAGTTCTTTGCAGCTACCGGCAAAACAATCTGCGTCAACAAGATTGAGTCCTATTTCGGGATGAAATACAATCTGTCAATCTCGGGTAAAAGCTGGGATGCAATTGTCCGATCCGAGGAACCAACCTTTCCTTTCTTTGATTTTGAAATAATGAGAATCAGTTACGACAAGAATTTAATCTTCATGAGATTAAAGAAGTCAGTTGGAGAAATTATCAGAAGAGTCGGACTAATACCGGCAAGTTACGGGCTGTGCGGACACTCTGAGAATGAGATCATATCAGAAAACAAAGATAATGCAATTTTCTGCGATAACGGAGCCTTTTACGGCAATATTAACATTATCCGTGAGTTCTACAAAAACGGCTATATAGAAACAGCAAAGGCCGGCAATAAATTTCTAAAGACAGCATACAAAAATTTCGCAGAGATCACGGGTTTGAAAAATTTCTTTAAAGATAGTAATCTTAGTGAACTCCGCCCCGGCTTAGTGATGTGGGCTTTCCATTTCGCAGACGCTAATAATCTGCATGGTGACATCCGCAGCTGCCTGAACGAACTTCTGACCTACAAGATAAAAATTTTTGATTTCGGAGATCTATTTTTACCTCATATATCGAGTTTTGATAAAACGACAATCGCCGAGAGTTTCTCGTTTGTGAGAAGTCTCCTCAAGAGGTCGTCCGGGCTGGAATGGATCTCTTTTAATTCAGTTTTAACGCTGTTTCAGGAAGAGTGTGCCC
>JBFZEO010000279.1:0-3432 GCA_041306845.1 Spirochaetota bacterium | reverse complement strand
CAAGCACCGCGCCGGTCAGCCATCCCATAAGCGGCATTGCCATCTGGAACGCTGCTGTTGTACCGGCAAGTCTCAATGCCGAAGAAACATTTGCATTCTTAAAACAGACGCCGTAGCCGACGCAGACAGAGAAGGCATCCATAGCCAGCCCGATGCCGAGCAGAAAAACTGATACAAAATCTATAAATCCGCAGTTCATTATCTCACCCCAAATTTATCTTGTTATCTCAAGGATTACATCTTCATCATCCACAGAGACCGGTTCCCCTTTGATAGCTGCTTTAATTATCTCGTTACAAAGAGTCTCCTCTTTTATGGTTTTTTGCCAGTTGTTAATTGCGGCTGCTATCCGTTCTGATGCGCTGTACTTTATGATGATTCTGTCAACAACATCGTAATTGTTCTCTTTTCGCAGGTTCTGAATGTGACGGATGAACTCTCTCGATATCCCTTCCTCGATCAGTTCCTGCGTCAGATGAGTGTCGAGTCCGATTGTGATCGATCCCTCGTTCATTACTGTGAGGTTCTCTTTTTCTTTTCTCTCAATGAGGATATCCTCTCCGGTCAGTATCACCGGAGCACCGTCGAGATTTATAGTCACAGTTTTACCATTCTCAAGAGCCGCCGCCTCTGCCGATCCGAATGCTGCTATGAGTTCCGCCGCGGTTTTCATGTTTTTGCCGACCTTCTTGCCGAGCACTCTGAAGTTAGCCTTGCAGCTTAATGATACGAGTTTTTCCTCTTCGTTCTCAAAGGTAACAGACTTAACGTTGAGTTCCTCTTTGATTATAGACTCCATCTTGTTGAGGAGGCTGAGTTCCGCCCCGTTTCTTGTGACAAGATATGCGTTGTTGAGCGGCCGTCTGAGATTTATCCCAACTTTTGACCGGAGACTTCGTCCCATCTCCACGACCTGCTGGATCAGTTCCATCTCTTTTTCGGTCTCATAGTTTCTTACTGACTTGTTTTCCTGCGGGAATGGACATAAGTGCACCGACGCCGGCATATCCTGTGTACGCAGACTTGTGTAAATTTCATCCACAAGGAACGGTGCGATCGGTGCCGATACTATGCAGAATTTTATGAGTGATTTATATAGAGCGGAGTATGCCTGTTTTTTATCAAGGTCATCCTCCGACTTCCAGAATCTCCTTCTGGAACGTCTTATATACCAGTTCGTCATAGAGTCAATGTAGCCGTAGAGAGCTTTGACTGCTGTCTGGAAGTCGTATGACGAGAGTGCGGTTTCTATGTCGGTTACAAGTTTTTCAGTAAAACTTATGATCCATATGTCGAGCGGGTTGTCAAAACTGTTTACCATATCTTTAGTCGGATCCCATTTATCCACGTTGGCGTAAGTTACAAAGAAAGAGTATGTATTCCACAACGGAAGATGAAATCTTTTTAGAACATCTTTAACCCCAGTTTCGCTGAACAGGAGTTCTCCGGCTTTAACAGCGGCCGAGTTCATAAGGAATAATCTCAGTGCATCGGCTCCGTATTTATTGAAAACATAATCAACTTCAGGGTAGTTTTTGAGCCGTTTGGACATCTTGCGTCCGTCTTCGGCGAGAACAAGCCCATTCACCACCACACTCTTCATCGGAGCCTTACCGAAAAGCGCAGAACCGAGCACGACGAGAGTGTAAAACCAGCCTCGTGTCTGGTCGAGACCTTCGGCGATAAAGTCCGCCGGAAATCCCTCCTCAAACTCTTTTTTGTTTTCGAATGGATAGTGTTTTTGAGCATACGGCATCGCACCGGATTCAAACCAGCAGTCAAGAACCTCTTCGACTCTCTTCATGTTCTTGCCGCACTCGCATTTTATATCGAGTTTGTCTATGTAGTGCAGGTGAAGGTCGTTTACCGATTTCCCGGATAACTCTTCGAGCTCCTTGATCGAGCCGACACAGATCACCTTGCCGCACTCTTCACATTTCCAAACAGGGATCGGTGTTCCCCAATATCTGTTTCTGCTTATAGCCCAGTCGCGCGCTCCCTCTATCCATTTACCGAACCTTCCGTTCTTTATGTGATCCGGCGTCCAGTTAATGTTGGAGTTGGATTCGATCATTTTTTGTTTGATAGCCTCTATATTTACAAACCAGCTTGATACTGCCTTGTAAATGAGCGGTTCGTCACAACGCCAGCAGTGCGGATATGAGTGCTGATATGTATCGTGTTTTATTAATTTTCCCTCATCCTTGAGTCGTTTGATGATGAGTTTATCTGCCTGTTTTACATGGATTCCCATGTAATCGGTAACCTCGGCGGTGTATTTTCCCTCGGCATCCACCGGACAGAGTGCCGGAAGTTTTTCTTTCTTACCGATCTCCGCATCGTCCTCCCCAAATCCCGGTGCGATATGAACAATGCCTGTTCCGGACTCTGTAGTTACGTGGTGACCGGCAACAACTCTGAACGCAAACTGCGGATCGATGTCGCTGAAGTAAGGGAAAAGCGGCTCATATCTTTCACCGATAAGCTCTTTACCTTTAATCTTACTGATTATTTCATGACCGGATCCTTCCTTGAAAAATTTAGGAACAAGATCGAGTGCAAGGACAAATTCTTTGCCGCTCTCTTTGACAATAGCGTAGTCGAGTTGTTCCCCTATGGCGAGTCCCGTGTTGGCAGGCAGTGTCCACGGAGTAGTTGTCCATGCAAGGATATATCTGTGCTGATGATTTTTTAGTGTGAATGCAACTGTAACCGCCGGATCCTGAACATCCTTGTAACCCTGGTTTGTCTCAAAATTTGAGAGCGGGGTTGTACATCTCGTGCAGTAAGGGAGAATTTTGAATCCCTCATAAATTAATTCTTTTTCCCACAGACTCTTGAATACCCACCAGATCGTTTCCATGAACTGAGGATCCATTGTTTTATATGAGTTTTTGAAGTCAACCCAACGACCCATCCTTTCGACAGTTTTTTCCCATTCCGACGTGTACCGCAGAACAGATGACCGGCACGCTTCGTTAAATTTATCAATGCCGTAGTTAAGGAGATCAACTTTGTTTTTTAATCCGAGTTCCTGTTCTATGAGGTTTTCCACCGGCAGACCATGGCAGTCCCAGCCCCATTTTCGCTTAACGAGCTTGCCCTTCATAGTCATAAATCGCGGGATTATATCTTTGATTGTACCGGGCAGGATGTGTCCGTAGTGCGGCAGTCCGGTGGCGAATGGAGGTCCGTCGTAAAAAACGAATTCCTCGTTGTTTTTATTGTTATCTATGCTTTTTTCAAAAATTTTCTCATTCTTCCAGAAATTTAATACATTTTCCTCAAGAACTGGAAACTCAACCGACTTATCTACATCCTTACACGACATAAACGACTCCTTATATTAACAAGAAAATTCTTTAAAAATCTTCAATTGTGTACATCTTAGACCGGGCTATCTTACAAATGTCAGTCATTAGAGCCTCTTGC
>JBFZEO010000277.1:0-5521 GCA_041306845.1 Spirochaetota bacterium | reverse complement strand
AAAGAGTTTTGCTGTCGTTTTGAGATAAATTTGCGGAAGGAATACTGATGACCAAAAACTCTTCCCCTATTCCCCTATTCCCAATTTTACACCACATATGGACTTACGCTGTCTCCTTACTATCCAAATTTTACCCTCCGATATTGCCGGCGCGGCCAGTAAGAATTACGGCAGAACGCTTACAAGCATTGTAAACGTACTGACGTAAACTTACGCCTGCCAGCCGGCAATATACTGAGATCATAAGAGCTGTGCTCTTATAAAACCACTTACACCTGCCAGCCGGCAAAAAAGCAGATTATAAGAGCGCAGCTCTTATGAAATCCCCCCCATTTGCCGATTATAGAATGATTATTTTTTGGAGTTTATTTATGGTTGTTATTTTAAAAACTATTGGTCTTCTTATCCTGTCGAATGTTTTTATGACTTTTGCATGGTATTCACATTTGAAAAATCTTTCAAATAAACCATGGATCATCGCCGCACTCATAAGCTGGGGAATAGCATTCTTTGAGTACATGATCCAGGTTCCCGCGAACAGACTCGGTTATACAGCTCTTTCGCTGCCGCAATTGAAAATATTGCAGGAAGTGATAACTTTATCTGTCTTTGTTCCGTTTACTTTTTTTTACATGCAGCAGCCGCTTAAACTTGATTATCTGTTTGCCGGTATTTGTCTGATGGGTGCTGTTTTTTTCATCTTCAGATCGTAGATGTTTATGAACGGTTGATATTGTATTTTTACAATATGATCTATATAATATAATAGCAATTTTATATTTAGTTTGTTTTTATTAAGGGGAATGAGAATGGTTGTATCGACTGTTAAATTTAAGTTGACTGTTTATTTCAGTATTTTTACTATCTTACTTTTTAGTATCTTTTTAACATTTGTAGTATCTAAAACCAGCAAGGCAATAATGAGGATAGGCGACAAGAGTCTGTCAAACTCTGTTGATAACATTTACAGCATGGTAGATCTGTCAGTCAGAGGATCGATCGTAAATTATCTGCGCGGAATAGCTGAAAAAAATTATGATATTGTTGTTCGCTATCATGAGGATGTTAAAAATGGACAGATGAAGGAACAGGAAGCCCGCAGCATAATAATAAAAACAATTCTTTCCCAAAAAATCGGGGAAACAGGATATGTATATATCCTAAACACAGCAAGTGATCCTGAAATATTTCCGGAAATCCACCCGGTACTGAGTCATAGCATTGATTTGGGACAAAATCAGTTTGTCAAAGATATGGTAAAAAATAAAGAGGGCTACATAGAATATAAATGGAAAAATACAGGTGAAACTGTTGAACGGGATAAATCTGTATACTTTAAATATTTTGCACCATGGAACTTCCTTATATGTGTGAGCTCCTATAAAGAGGAATTTGTTGATCTTGTGGATATGTCAATCATAAAAGATAATCTCCGCGGCATGAAACTCGGAGAGTCTGACTACCCGACAATAATAGATTATGATGGAAATGTAATTGTTCATCCCACACTGGAAGGGAAAAATATCAGAGACTTACAGGATAATACAGGCAAGTATTTTATCAGAGAATTTATTGAAATAAAAACCGGCTCCATGACATACAACTGGAAGAAACCCAATAAGGGAGACAGATTCTATAAGAAAATAAGTTACTTCAAGGACTATAATCTCCTTAAATTTGTTATCATAGGGTCTGTCTATGAAGATGAGCTGCGTAAAGAAATTTACGGAATAATTTACTTTATCATCGGCCTCCTCCTGTTTATGCTGCTTGTTACCATTCCGATATTCACACTCCTCTCAAGAGCGCTGCTCAGACCAATAAACAAGGTTTCAGCCAAGATAGAAGAGGTCGCTGCCGGGGGCGGAGATCTGACAAAAAGAATTGATTATTCACGTGATGATGAGTTCAGCGGATTAGTTTCCAATTTTAATAACTTCTTAACTCTGCTGCAGACTATAATCAGAGATATAAAAGACTCGGTTACCATTCTCAGAAACACAGGAGAAAACCTCGCTGCCAGCAGTGAACAGTCATCGAGCAGCATAGCAGAGATAACCGCAAATATCGATAACATGACCAAGAAAATAAGAATGCTTGACACTGAAATAATAAATTTCAAGAATTTTAATGATGATGTCAGCCGGGTTATATATGGGGTTGCCGACAAAATCTCGATGCAGACAAATGAGATTAATCAATCGTCAAGTGCCATCGAAGAGATGAGTGCGTCAATAAATAAGGTTAGTGAGAATATCCAGAATAGAATTGTTGTAATTGACAACCTGAAAGATTCTGCCTCAAAAGGGGAACTGGAACTGCGGGATATGATAATCGTAATAAAGAAAATTACCGATTCTGCAAATGCTATCATGGATCTCCTGAAGGTGATAAACAACATAGCGAGCCAGACTAATCTCCTTGCGATGAACGCAGCAATCGAAGCTGCTCACGCCGGAGAATCCGGGAAAGGGTTTGCCGTTGTTGCCGATGAGATAAGGAAACTCGCTGAGGAGACTTCCGGGAATGCAAAATCTATAGGTCAAACTCTTAAAGATGTCATCGGCAACATCAATATCTCCGAAAAGGCATCTGTTTCTACGGCGAGCTATTTTGGGGAGATCGTCGATGGTGTAACAAAGGTTCATGACCTGATGTATGAGATCAAGACTGCGATGTCCGAACTCTCGATAGGCGGCGGTCAGATAGTAAAATCGCTGGGGACTCTCATTGACACAAGCAGACTGCTGGGCGACTCCTCAGATAACATGAAGGAGCAACTTTCCCACATAGCAGACTCCATAAACACCGTAACGATGATATCAAATGAGACTAAAAACGGAATGGATGAAGTAAATCTCGGTATCCAGGAGATATATAAATCGGTAGTGATTGTAGAAGAGAGCAGCAGTAAGAATCAGGATGTTGTGAACAACATAATCCAGCACACTGATAAATTCGTAGTTGATTAAAATTTATTGAACTGATTTTTTAGAAAGGCAGAGGTCGCACTGACACTCTGCCTTTTTTATAAATCCGTTAATCAGCGGAGGGGAGTGTGAAGTAAAAGCAGGCTCCTTTGCCCTCTTCAGACTCTATGCGGAGACTTCCCGAGTGTTCCTGTATAATTCTTATACATATCTGTAGTCCGAGTCCTGTTCCCTTCTCGCCGTCCGTCCCTTTGGTGGTAAAAAGGTCATACTGGTCATATATCCTGTCGATGGCACTCTTGGGAATGCCGGCGCCGTTATCTTTCACATAAAACTCAACGTAACTCTTAAGTTTTTTGGCGCCTATGGTTATCTCGCCTTTGCGGAATGAAAATTTAACCGCATTCGACAGCAGATTGAGAAACACCTGATATATTCTCTCCTTGTCGCACTTAACCCGGAGAGAACCGTCAATATCAACTTTGATATCGAGTTCTTTAGTTTTTGCAATAAAAAGGATTTCCTGATATGCGTCACTGTACAATTCCACAGCCGGATAGTCATTAATATCGAGATTTATTTTACCTGTTTCGAGAATGCTTAAACTCAGCATGTCCTTGATTATTCTGCTCTGATGCATAGCGGAGTCAAATATCTGATTTACAATTTTTCTTTGTTTAGGTGTAATTGGGCCTGATATCTTTTCCTCAAGAAGCAGTTCTGAGAACCCGATAATCGATGTCAATGGGATCTTTATATCATGCGTTACCATTGAGATAAAAGAGTTCTTGAGCTGATTTAAGAGCTTGAGTTTTCTGATATAGACTTTAACCTTGATAATATTCTCAACACGAGCAATCAATTCCAACTCGCCGAACGGCTTCCTTATATAATCTATCGCCCCAACTGACATCCCGTAAGCAAGATCCTCATCCTCAGTCTTCGCAGTTATTATGATAATCGGCAGATCAACATATTCCTCTTTTGACTTAATCAGCTTGCACACTTCAAACCCGCTCATGTCGGGCATCATAACATCGAGCAGAATGAGATCCGGCTTAAAAGATTTAAGTTTATCAAAAACCTCACTCCCCTTAGTTGCCGTATCAATAATAAATTTATCCTCGAGGATTTTTGACATAAGATACAAAGTGTTAAGTTCGTCATCGACGATAAGGATCTTCATATCTGATATATTTTCTATAATTTCGGAGAACATATTTTACATCCAGATTTTATTTTTTTTATATGTGCACTTTTAAAAACCGGCATTAAGTTTAAAAAACTACCCACATGGGAATTATATACCAAAATGTCAGATATGAAAACTTTTTTGCAGATATTATATAATATTTTCATGTGACGGGAATGGTATCTATTACACATAATAACAAAATCGACTTTGTTATATCACCGTTTTTGCGGTTAAATTAAAACTCTATCTACAGGACAACCGGCTGTGTCAGTTGCCCTGTTTTAGAGAATGGGATTACATTTTTAATCCAGAATCCTTACTTAATATAAATTATATACTTGAAAAAATCTGTAGTTTTTCTCTCTTTAGGATTACTGTCCAACTCTAAGAATGAATATCTTGTAAACGGATTATTTTTTTCATCTCCGGTTAAACGGTAAAGCTGCCATCCCTTTTGTTTTACACTGTTATAAAAAACAGTGGTCAATTGCGGTTCAAGATCACTACTTCCAGAATACAAATTAAAAATTCCAAAAACTTTCCCCTTAACCGGCGATCCAGGGTCTTTTGACAAGAGATAGAGAAAAGACATAAATTTACCGGTAGAATTATATTC
Organism: Spirochaetota bacterium; assembly: GCA_041306845.1. Lineage (GTDB taxonomy): Bacteria > Spirochaetota > GWE2-31-10 > GWE2-31-10 > GWE2-31-10 > JBFZEO01. Next base: position 780 of record JBFZEO010000277.1, on the reverse strand, counting down.
ACCACGAAGCTGATACTCATCCTGATATAGATGCTGATTACCGAAAGATCCGTAATAGACGCCGGAAGGTAAAACCCGATAGAATGCAAGAAAAGTTCTATACATAATATCATCACGCGTATAATAGAACTGCTCAAGTATATCAGGATAAATAGTTCGTCTCCGTTCTGCAGAAAGCTGTATATTCCCTATCATCACATTAAAATAATTAAACGTAAAATCACCAAGAACTTTCCGATATACAGCCTCTTCAGTTTTCATATCTTCTGAAATAATGGAAAGTATATCAAGAACTTCATCATGTTCTTTAGACTTAATCATACTTATAAAAATACGCCGCCCATCTTCAGCGGAAAGCGAGTCATAATAGTTCTTCATCTTTGCATACAAGGACTTAAGCGCCTTTGTCTGTTGAATAGATTTTTCGGTGAGTCCGGCCCTATCCAGCACATTTAGCGAAGCCCGAATTGTATTCAAAACGTCCACACTAAGATCTACTCCTATAAATCTTATCTCCTTCTTCATATATTTGGACATAAGCCTTATCTCATTCAGATACAATTCTGGCATAATAATTTTTAATTGATCTGAGAAATCTGAAACTTTATACATATCCTCAAGAATAGACTTGTTGCCGCTTTCGAGATAACTGTTTATCATAAACATCACCGCTGGATCACCTTCAAAAAGAATATACAACCTCTCTGTCTTACTGAGCAGATGATGAATCATCTGTAGAGATATACTCTGATTTACTGCCCGATGTTTATGAATTTCACC
>JBFZEO010000276.1:0-3331 GCA_041306845.1 Spirochaetota bacterium | reverse complement strand
ACAATCCGTACCTTGACTCGGAAGGCGCCGGCGATCCGGAGAACGATAAAACTGATGTGAGGACAGGTTTCATTGAATTCGTTCTTGATTAGCATAATGATTTCTATATCTCTTTTTATATTGATCTTATCAAGACAATCCGAGTTTGGTCCGTACATAAATCCGATATAGTTACCGATCCTATTTACTCTCTCTCTGTCGGAATCCTTGTATCTTATGTAATCCGGGTGCTCTGTTGTGTGACTTGCGTACTCTTTAGGGAAATATCTGTACGGATACTCCTCGCGAACATATTCATAATTAAAGTTAGGATCTCTCGAATACGTATATTTGGAAACGATACCGTATTCACAGTTGATGTATAAATTCCTTACAATGTAACTCGCTACACGGGGAAGTCTCAGGTATTTGTCAAAAATATATCCTCTTATCTCTCCGCCTATGATAAATCCGACTCGATCAGGGTGGTTCGGCGTCTGGAATTTAAAGTATTCCCCATTGGCATCGTCGAGGAGCATCTCGCCGTATAATCTCACACCCTCGTACCCGGCATTAAAATCGAGTCCGATCTTTACGTCTGACGCCAGCAGATTCTGAGATGAGCCGCTCTTCTGTCCAATCAGCTCATTTATCATCGCTGTCGCAAAGTATATGAAGAATGGATTTGCAAAGTACGGATTGAAATTTTCCCCGAGGAAATAGACACTCTCCATCAATCCGAACCTCAGCCACGGGAACGGGCGCAGATTCATTTTGTGGAAATAGAGAGATTTCCCGTATTTTGCCTGATAATCGGAGTCTTCAAGGTCATTATAGTCGATTGTACTCCGCATGTATTCCCAGTTGTATGAAGAATCTCCATTATACCACGAACTCTGATGCCATCTGACAATGTTATATATCGCCTGAAAATCAACATATTGCGATACCATAAGCTCCGATCTGTATGCAAAAAAAGTTCCGGAGTAGTCATCAATTATCAGGTGATTGTAGATTGCATCAGAAGAGACAACATTCTGATAACCGAGTTTTGCATAAAAATACTTAGTACTGATACCGAAGTTTGTCTCTCCAAAGAATGGGATATTACCGCCCCACCATCTCGAAGCGTCTCCGCTAACCTCTCTGGAACTGAGATTACTCATGGAAAACTCAGCATTAAAAAAAACACCTTTTATGTACGGCAGGTCGTAGTGCAGATCGAGCTTAATTCCGCCCTCTGTCACTCCGTTAGTGCCGGTACTGTAAAATCCGGCTATGTAATTGCTAAGAAGATATCTGTTAACATTAAACTGCCCCGATTTCTCAACCAGTCCGGGGTCAAGATAGTCGTTATGAGCTGTAAATCCGTATCCGGAAAATGCAGCTATTATATAAATAATGCAAAAAAACTTCTTCATAAATCACCCTTGTAATTAAAATATTATTTTATTTAATAGACGAAACCTCTACAAAGTCAAGGAAGGCAGTAGCCTTTTCGCCCGTATTATCAGAGTCACACATAACCGCAATGTAGGCAATCTCAGGGGGATTCTTACCGAATGCCGCCTTGTAATCTTCAACTATATTTATCTCTTCATCGAACCACTTGCCGAGATCTCTCGTCCCGCTTCTCATGACAACAAGTTTGGAGTTCTCCGGATCAAACGTATTACTCAAATATCTCACGTTGTACATTTTATTGGAATAAATATAACTTAAACTCGACTGAGGGATCTCAAGCCCGTAGGCTGCTTTCACAAAATTATATCTAAAAGTTAATCCGCTCGAAGCAGTCTTCTTAACATATTTAAAATTAATATAGACTCTGAACGGATAATCATCACCCGACTTCCTAGTCTCATCACCTTTACCGTAAATATTATCGACTCTCCATCTCCATCTGACAATCGGATATTGATAAACGTTGAACTCTTTCATATACTGCAGAGTCGAGGCAGAATTATTACTCATAGCCTTTAAATAGTTTTTCCCGTCTTCATGAACAATTACATACTTAGAAGGGCCCATCGTAAGCGGCAACTCTATATGCTTCCACTGGTCAACATTATCAAAGTTATCAAAGAGGAACACATTCTCACCACCCCAGACCGGCACAATGGAAAAAAGCACGGCAAAAAGGACAGTACATAAAATCCGCTTAAAAAAGGATATAAAACAATCGATCAATCTACCGGAATTAACAATACTTTCTGATAAACCGCCCGTTAAAAACAGAACGGTAATTTTAATATTTTTCAAAATATCACAATATCCTTAAGCGGTGTAATGATTCTTTATATTAGATTATCAGGTTTATGTCAATAAAAGAGGTTAAAGGGCGGATATTTTTAATAATTATTTGCAATTACCCAGATATTCTATGACTTTCATTAAAAAGCAATTCATCAGTTTACCACCGTGCTGCAGTGCTAAAAATAGATCATATGAATGGACTTCATTTTTCTAAAATAATTGATGAGTTATATAAGGAATTAATATTTTTTTCCCCGTCTCATTGTATAAATTGCAAAATCATCCCCACTGCTCATTTTCTTATGATAGTATATCCTAGTCATAACATTACGCCTCGCAGGTTAAAGCTGTTGTTCGATTTCTTTCTTAATCTACAAGCATTTCTTTTAAAACATCTTTTACTTGTTGTATTTGTTTATTCTCGATCTTTCCCATCTTTTTTATTAACCTTGTTTTATCTATTGTTCGTATTTGATCCAGAACAATCCATCCTGTTTTGTTATTAAATTCTAATTCTATTCGTGTTGGAAATGGATGTGATTTTGTTGTCATTGGTGCAATGATAACAGTACTTATCGAGTGATTCATTTCATTTGGAGAAATGACAAGACATGGACGTGTTTTCTGAATTTCATGTCCCTTTGTTGGATCTAAATCAACTAAATAAATCTCATATTGATTAATCACCATTCCCATTCAAATGCCTCAGTATCATTGATGTCGGCTATTAATAAATTATCTTGTTGTTCTTCATGCATTTTAACAAAAGCTTCTATCCAACCATTACGAGGCTCTTTTGTAATAGGACTTAAAATAATTCTTTGATTTTCAACTTCAAGATCAAGCTTATCAGAGACTTTTAATTGCTCAAGAATGGTCTTGGGTAATCGTATTCCTTTAGAGTTTCCGATTGAGATAACAGATACCAGCATTGTAATCACCTCTTAATGTAATTATAATGTTATTACACAGAAAGTCAACTAAAAGTTATAAACAGTTGTCCTTTTGCGGCTTAATATTTTTTTCCCGTCTCATTGTATAAATTGCAAAATCATCCCCACTGCTCATTTTCTTATGATAGTATATCCTAGTCATA
>JBFZEO010000275.1:0-4000 GCA_041306845.1 Spirochaetota bacterium | reverse complement strand
GAGTAGCTGTCCTCTCTCAGAAGATCGCACACTACATGGGATTAGATAGGCACTTCTGCGAGTACATCCACATAGCCGGTCATCTTCATGATATCGGAAAGATAGGAATCCCGGATGGAATACTTTTGAAGACAGGAAAACTTCTGCCTGAGGAGTATAATCTTCTTAAACGGCATAGTATCATAGGTTATGAGATTTTTAAGAATATTGACGGCTTTGAACAGATGGCAGAGATGATCCGTTGGCATCATGAGAGGTTTGACGGTCGTGGTTATCCGGATGGGATACGTGGGGAAAATATTCCCATAGGTGCCTGTATTATAGCGGTTGCAGACTCATATGATGCGATGACGACTTCCCGTCCCTACAAGAGATCCTTTTCTATAGAAGAGACAGTCGCAGAGCTATTAGAGAATCGGGGAAAACAATTCCATCCGGATCCGGTCGACGCTTTTATTACCATTCTAAAAGATGAGGAAAGATACACAGGTGATGGTGCAGAATATAAAAGGAGGGTGATGATATGAAGGTTTTTTTGCATCACATTTATGAATATCAGAAGGGTCTGAGAAACCTCATTCTCCACACAACAGAGGCAAAGAATCATGACCTGATAATATCAAAACTTGAAAAATGCGGAATAGATTATAAAATTTATTTTGTAACACCGGGAAAAATAAATGTTTTTTTCGGGAATAGGGATTGTGTGGATGTTATCAAGACTATCGGAAAGGATAATCTTTGCGACTATACAGATGAAGAGGATTTTATACTCGGTATAATGCTCGGTTATGATCGGCTGAAACAGTGTTCACGATATAACAGGAGGAAGAGCAACACTTTGCGGGCGGCTAGCTGATTATCCTGTCACGTCCGGCGGATTTCGCTTCATAGAGTCTGGCATCTGCGATTTTTATGAAGTTATCGTTGGAGGAATCTGTCGTTATGTCTTTGTTGTCCACGATTCCGGCTGAAAATTTTAGTCTGAAATTTGCGTTCTCGTAATTTATATTTTCTGACTTAAGAGCTGTTTTTATCCTCTCTATTATCTGTATGGATTGACTTTTGTAGATACCGTCGAAGAGGATTACAAATTCCTCACCGCCGTATCTCGCAGCAATGTCGTATGGACGGATGCTCGACCTGATGTGATGAGCGAAGACTTTCAGCGCAAGGTCGCCAGCCTGGTGTCCCCATGTATCATTTATGTTTTTGAAAAAATCTATGTCAAGCATGGCAAGTGTCAGCGGGCGTTTTTCCCGTTTTGCTTTTTCTCTCTCGGCTGTCAGTCTGTCAAAAAAGTATCTTCTGTTGAATAGACCTGTCAGCGGATCGGTAAGAGCCTGTTCTTTCATTATGAGCATTTTATTATTCTTTTTAATGGCGGATTTTACTCTGGCAAGTAATTCTATGATGTCATATGGTTTTTTTATGTAATCATATCCGCCGGTTTCAAATCCATTCATAACATCAATGCTTTCGTCTTTTGCCGACAGGAAAATGACAGGTATATCTTTGTACGGTTCGATCTCCTGCAGTTTAGCGATTAATGAGAATCCGCTCTCGTCAGGCATCAGTATATCCATTAAAACGACATCCGGGATATCCTCTTTTAGGCATCTCCAGAATTCTTCGGAATTGTATGCCTTATCTACTTCATATTCATCGGCAAGAATTATACTAAGCAAATCCACATTCGCTATGTGATCGTCAACTATCAGTACTTTTTCTTTCATTTTATTACCCTCAAAAAAATAAGTTTTTGTTTTAGGGCATATCTAATAACCTCACTTTGTTTGAAATACAAAGCAGGTTGTTAGAGGTGCCCTTTATTTATATTGTCATTTTTATATTTTCTTGTAACTGATTTTGCTCATTTTTTCATTTAATATAATGAGGAGATTCAAGATGGCAAGAAGTTATATGATGTTTCATATTAAAATTGATCCCATTCTCAAAGAAGAACTTAGCAAATATGCAATGGAGAACAATGAGGAAATTTCGCAGACTATCAATAGGATTTTTGCGTTGTGCTCCCATTTTATAGAGCGTAGGAATCTTGAGGCGGAATCTAAGGTTTTCCCGGTGGAACCTCTCCAGTCCGAGGAATTGTGGATCTGCCTTAAGACAAGGTTTAAGAATTGTCTGTATAAGCTGCAGGGCGATCTCTGTCTGAGAAGCAAGGCGGCAGTGGTGCGGCGGGTGGTGAGGAGTTTTTTGAACAGTTTGAAAAAGTACGACTCCGGTAGAATGTGGAGGTTTGTTCTCTGTACATTTACTCGGTGGAAAAAGATCAAGGAGAAAATCAGGACATGGAAAAAGTCGTCACATATGAAAGGCGATATTACCCCCTACATGACAAAGACCCTCACCAAACGTTCAGTTATACTTCAATTTGACCTGCTCCCGACCGCCCCGCCCCCAGATTAACACCCAAAAACCGTTACTGCATCCGCAAAATACAGAAAAATCATTCGTTAATCAAAAATAACAATATAAATATCAAAGAACTGCATTAATTCACAAAAGGGCGTCTCTAATAACCTCACTTGGTTTCATACTCGTTCTTTTTCTCATATACTTCGTTGCTGAAATCCCCACATAAACAGATTATGCTGTGACTTCAGCTTCTCGTCTATGAGAAAAACTACTTTGTCTGAAATACAAAGCAGGTTACATAGAGGTGCCCAAAAAGACATTAAAATACAAGGATAAGTATATCATAGTGAAAAATATATTTCTACAAGAAAATACCCGCTTACTGTTCAGTTGTCGCAGCGGAAAAAACTTTATATAAAAAAAGAGTCTCAAATCCTAAACACTCTGACCGGCATAAATCGATGCAAGATTTACCAGTGTCATAACGCTCCTCTCCATTCCGTCCACGGAAATCCATTCAGACTTGCCATGAAAATTATGCCCGCCGGTAAAGATGTTCGGACACCGCACTCCAAACTTGGCGAGTGCAGCGCCGTCTGTCCCGCCCCTTATCTTTTTTAGAATGGGAACAGCGCCGGTCTTTATAACGGCGTTCTTCAGATTATCGAGTATTTGCTTGTCCTTGAGAATGGTATCCTCCATGTTTGCATACTGGTCGGTATAACTGACTTTCATTCCGGCATCAAACTTGGGATGTTTTTCCTTCAGTTCCTCGTTGATTTTAATGATAATATCCTCGATTATCCTTTTTTTTGCAGCTATACCATCGACAGTAAAATCTCTCAATATCAAACTGAGAGATCCATTCTCCTCAACCGACTCAAGACCGGTGGGATGAATAAAACCGGAGTCGCCAAAATCATCGTTCGGCGAAATACGGAGAGCACTCAGCCTTGCGATAAAATTGCCAAGCATCTCGATGGAATTAATCAGGTGACCGGAGGCGTAACCCGGATGAACATTGCGTCCGGAAGCAGTAACTACAGCTTTGACGGCGTTAAAATTAGCATATTCGATCTCACCCTCGCCGCCGCCGTCTACTGTAAACGCGGTATTTGTACGGAACTTCTTCTTATCAAAGTACTGCACCTGATGACCTATCTCCTCATCCGGCACAAACGCGACAAAGATCTCCGGATGCTTAACAGTAATGGTGTTTTTGACAAGATATTCAAGGGCGGTCATAATAATCGCGATGCCCGCCTTGTCATCGGCACCGAGCAGAGTTGTACCGTCCGATGTGATGATCTCCCGGTCTATATATTTACGCAGCTCCTCGCATTCCCTCACAACAACAATCCCGGACCTCTCATCAACGACGTCACCTCCGGCATATCGGAATCGCGCCGGCTTGATACCCGTTGATTTTACAGCATCTGAGGTGTCGAGATGGGCTATAAACCCGATTGGGGCTGACGGAGCGGAATGGTTAGCGGGGAGCCGTGCATACAGATACCCCTCTCCGGTAAGTTCAATCTCCTTCAGACCAAGAGCGTGGAGCTCATCTTTGATTATTCCTGCCAGGACACTCTGTCCCGGAGTTGACGGAGTATTGTGCACC
>JBFZEO010000273.1:0-11660 GCA_041306845.1 Spirochaetota bacterium | reverse complement strand
TGTGCCCTTCCGCTCTCCTCCGGTAATAAAAACCGAAGATGTTGCCGGAATAAAAAAACTCGAAGGTAAAAAGCACTATATCAGATGGGGCGATAACCTTTGGAACATCTGCAAAAGATATTACAACGATCCATGGTACTACCCGGATTTAGCGAAACAAAACGGAATAAAGAATCCGAGAAAGATTTATGCCGGTACTTATATAATAATACCGTCAAAATCTCTCGTTCAGAGATGGCAATTCTTAGAGTAAAAAAAATATAAAAAAAACCGTATCTATTGCAGATACGGTTTTTTTATGCTAAAAATCTCTCTATAATGAAATACATTTTACTTATAATTACTATAGCTTCATTCCTATCTTGTAAAACAGATACAAAACCTATAACCTATGATAACACTCTTGCCAGGATCAAGCAAGAAGGGCATATTATTCACAGACTGATTGATTCCGGTAATCTGAAAGAAGCTGGGACAAAACTATCAGAATACCTCAAACTATATCCTGATAATTCAGAACTCATTGTACTCAAACTCTGGCTATTAATAAAACAAAACAAACTCAACTCTGCTTTTGAAGAGGCAGAAAAAATATATAAAAAAGATCCTTCAAATCCGCTAACTATAAATGCTCTCGCTATGATTTGCAGACTTAAAGGGGAGCTAGATAGATCCCTGGAACTTTGTAAAAAAGGGCTCTCAATCAGAAACAACTTCGCTCCTTTATGGTTCGAACGAGGACTCTCAGAATACAACTCCGCTAACTACAGCGCTGCCTACACGAGTTTCAACAAGGCAGAGCAGCTTGACAAAACCAATATAGATGCAACTTTTTATAAATATATTTCAGCAATCTACATTGGTAGAGATATTAACACAATAAAATATATATGGACAAAATTAAGTTCATCAGAGAATTCAAAATATTATTTCTATGTTTTTCACACAAAAGCATTACTTGATACAGGTAAAATAGAAGATGCCAATATTGTAATTGATGAAGGCCTAAGAAGATATAAAGATAACCCATATATTATGAACGCAGCAGCTTTCACTTACATAGTTCTGTACAAAAATAATAATGAAAAAAACAAAGATCACCTTATAAAAGCCGAAGAAATGATAAAAAATGCAATAGCAATAAAAAAAGATCCGTCATTTGTGGATACTTACTGCGAAATATTAAAAACACAAAATAACCATTCTGAAATAGATAAAATAATAAGCGAATATATAATGCTCTATCCGGACAATAAAAATATCCTTAAATGGTTGAAATTTTTGCATGATACAGGAGATAAAAAATAATTTATGATAAAAATAAGATCAATATCGGCGATACTAATCGGGCTACTATTTATTTCTTGTTCATCCATAGAAAATAAGAAAAATATAAATTCCCTTTTTTCATTTAAAATTGGATATGGTAAAAATGAACTTGGACTGCTCTCAGGAACAAACAGCTCCGGGGATAATCTTATCAATTTTACATACACAAACGGATTCTATTACATTTCGGACAGAGTTAACAACAAACTCCTTAAAGTCACCGAAAAGGGAGTTCCGGTACTAATGATCTATAATAAAGATAATTATCCCGAAATAGATGAAACCGTGGAATCATCACCGTCTGAGAACACAAACACTCCCCAGACAGAAACTGCGGAAAATTCAACAGACCAGAATAAATCCGAACTTGTTTACCTGAAACTTTTTAAAAGTTACCCAATTTTTTCACCTGGCTTAATCACCTCAGACGGAGAAAAAAATATCTATATCGTCAACAGAAATCCCGAGAATAAAAAAGTATCGGGCAGTGCTGTCGATGAAATAATGATTATAAAATTCGATAATAAAGGTAATTTCATATATCAGCTCGGTAAAGAGGGGATCAACGGCAATCCTTTCGGTAACCTTTCATCAGTTATTTGTGACAACAGTAACAACCTTATTCTCATTGAGAATGGAGATGAATGCTTCAATATTTATAGATTTGACAAAACCGGTAAACTCGTAAAATTAGAAGAGATAAATCAGAAGTCAATTCCCATTCTAAAATCAGAATCTAATTATATATACGAGATTGTAGATGTTTCTCCTGGTTATAATACTAATGAGCTCTATGTAACCTGCCAGTTTATAAGCCGTAAACGAGAGGTCATGTCTATCGAAACTTTTGCGACTGAATATGAAAAAGTTTATCTATATTCAACAAACGGACTAACCGGAAAAGAGAAACTCTGCATAAAAGTTCTACCGGAATATGAAGATCTTACAAGGTTAAAACTCGATACTAAAGAGAGGAAGTCAGTTGACGATCTCTACGGAAACAAAAAGAAAATACTAAAACCTCTGGAAAAAATAACGGGAGCAGACACCGGTGGAATAATTAATATGGTACAAAAAGATCTGCCTATTGTTAGAATTAATGAAAATAAATATACTATTAGAAGATATAGTCAGAACGGAAGAATAATTGATAAATTTAAGATTAGTTATCCGGAAAACATTTTAAATTCATCACCGATGTACCTCACACCAATAGGTAAACTGGTATGTTATCTTGTTAAAGAGGGTGTAATAGAGTTTATAATAATTAATCCTTAGATCCTCTTGCAAAAATACTTTTTTCTATAGATTTTTGCAAAAGCCACTTTAATTTTTAACAGGAGCCGATTTGTGTTTATAAAAAAAGAAACTTTTAATCCTCCGGAATCAATAGTTGTCGATGGAGAAAAGGTAACATTCCACTACAACAGAAAAGAACGAATCTCAATGTCCGGCACTAAGAGTGAGCTCGAGAGCAGCAATAAGTTCTTTTCAAAGAAATACAGATATCTGCACATATTACTCCTGGATATTGTGATAATATGCGTTATAGGTCTTATCTATTCAAACACAGTCGGGAAAAATGACGTAAAAACTATAAATCATGTAGAATACAGTTTATCGAGAAAATACTACGGTAATAATAAAATTCTTTCAGCTTCTATTCAGATAAAAAACAAATCTTCTGAACCAATAAACTTAAGTAAAGATCAACTGACTCTTGTACTGACAAACACTGAAAATAAAACGATTTACTCACGGGATATCACGCCATCGAGTAAAGATTATAACAAAGATGAATTTTACTTCGACACCATAATAATTAATGATCTGGCCAGCGGCAGATATAAGGCTTATATTCTGTTGAATGATAAAAGTGTTGTTAATGTCGGAATTAGAATAAAATAACAAAAGGAAAGCAACGATGATCCTCATCGACTCACATGCACATATATATACGGATGATTTTGATAATGATATAGATCTGGTTATAAATCGGGCAATAAATCAAGATGTGAATAAGATAATTTTGCCAAATATAGACTTAACAACAATCGATAAAAACATAAAACTTGGAACAAAATATCCCAATATCTGTTACCCATGCATAGGAATCCATCCTTGCGATATAAAAAACTATAGCCTTGATGAACTCAGAAAACTTGAAGATTACATACAGAAATACCATTTTACAGCAATCGGCGAGACTGGAATTGATCTTTACCATGACAAAACAACTATAAATGAACAGATCGAAGGTTTTAGATTTCAGATAGAATTATCTCTGAAGTATAAACTTCCCCTTATTATACACACAAGAGATTCATTCTCCGAAACAATGGCCGCTCTTGATAAATATTCAAATGAGAACTTAACAGGAGTTTTTCACTGTTTCTCCTGCACATATGAGGAGGGGCTCGAAATAATTAACAGAGGATTTTATCTTGGGATAGCTGGCAACATAACCTATAAATCATCAAAACAGCGAGATTTCCTAAACAAACTCCCGCTCGACAGGATTATCCTCGAAACCGACGCTCCATACCTTGCACCGGTTCCGCACAGGGGCAAAAGGAATGAGAGTTCTTACATTAAAATCATCGCCGATTTTGTAAGCGGACTATACGGGATAACAACAGAGGAACTCGCCTCTATAACTACTGATAACTGCAAAAAACTATTTAAAACTATTTCTTAAATTCTGTACACAACTGTCCGCAGTCTGCCTTGATATCAGCTCCGCGCCGATATCTTCTCGTTACACAAAATCCCTTCTTCTCGAGCTTGCTCATAAACGACGTTATATCGTTCTCTTCCGGTCGTTTTACATTTTCGTCAGAATGGTTAAGCGGGATCAAATTTATATGAAAAGCATCACTATTGAATATCGATAGTGCTTTTATATCTTCATCGCTCATGTTGTAATCTTTGATAAGAACGTACTCAAGTGTAATCCTATTTCTCGTACGTTGATATATCTCCTTTAGAACCGATGCAAGTTTATCGATAGGATATTTATTTGAAACTGGCATTATGGAAGCTCTCTTCTCCTGAATAGGGGAATTAAGAGAAACAGCTATCCTAACATTGGGGTAAATAAATGAAAATCTCGTTATCATATCCGCAAGCCCGCAGGTTGAAACAGTAATCCTCGATGGAGACAGTCCGAAATGTTCTTTTTTAACAATTAATTTTATGGTATCAACGAGATTATCAAAGTTGTCCAGCCCCTCCCCCATTCCCATAAAAACAATGTTAAACAATCTGTCTTTAATGTCACACTCGTTAAACATATATGAATAAATATAGATAATTTGAGATAGTATTTCGTAGGAGGTCAGGTTCCGTACGAGCCCCATAGTCCCTGTACGGCAGAAAACACATCCCATTCTGCAGCCAACTTGTGTCGAGATGCAGAATGTTACGTTGGAATTAATATCAACAAGGAAAACTGACTCTATAAAGGCGCCGTCATGCAATCTAAAAAGGAATTTAACTGTTCCGTCAACAGAAACTTCCCGAGTCTCCTCTTTTAGATTAACAATTTCGGAGACATCTCTAAGTCTCTCCCGCAAATCACGGGGAATATTAGAGATATCCTTAAAATCAATTTTACCATTGACAAAAACTGACTCGAGTATCTGTTTATACCGGTAAGTTTTGTCAAGAATATCAGTTTTGTTTAAATCAATAAAATATAAATGGTCTTTCAATTAGCAGAATTAACCGTTTCGTATTTGATTGATCAACTCTGTAACCAGACTTGACGAATAACCTGATGCTGTATATTTCTCAATGAGTTTAAGCGCCTCTTCATTATTACCCATTTCACTATAGCATGAGGCAAGCTCATAAAGTGTCCTGGAATTGGAGTTATCCTTCGCATAAAGATCTTTTATAATATCAATAGCTTTTGGATAATCTTTTCGCTCTTTATTTATAAAAGCCAGCCCTAAAACAGCATAATAATCGTAATCAATATCAAGAGCTGAAATATAATACTTCTCAGCGTCATCAAGGTAATGCAGATTGCGTAAAGAATCGGCAAGTCTTGTCATTATAACTTTGTTATTAGGACTAAGAACAAGAAGCTCCTTCCATGCGTGCATTGATTCCTCATGCATTGAGAGTCCTCTGTAACAATCAGCCAAACCGTATAGAGCATAAAAGTTTTTATTCTGCACCCTGAGTGCCCTTTCAAAATATTGGATACCATCTTCAAATGTTTTTTTCTTTCTATGACAGTTACCTATCGCTGTAAGAATTTTAACATTATCGGGTTCCTGCTCTAACATTTTTAACCAGTATTCAAGTGCCCATTCATACTTTCTATTCTCAAAAAATAAGTAACCTATCCCGGTAAGAGCATAAGAATTCTTAGGATCAATATCAAATACTTTCAAATAAAACTTACGAGCATTTTCATAATCACCAAGTTTTCGGTAAGAATCCGCAAGTCTCGTCAAAACAGTTATATCAGCACCATAATGAACTATGAAATGTTCCCAAAGTCTTATAGACTCTCGATAATTACCGTGTTCTCTATAAACATCGGCAAGTCCGATAAGAGCATATTTATTTTCATGGTGGTGCTCCAGACACTTTTTATAATAGTAAACAGCACCATTGTAATCATTAGTTTTTCTTGCAATATCACCAAGTCCAACAAGTGCGTAATGATTATACGGCTCCTGAACAAGAATCTCATCAAAAAGTTTACGTGCTTCATTAAATTTAGCACTTTTTAAAAGTTCATAAGCCTCTTTTGAAAGCTTACTTAGAGCACTCTCCTGGTCATTTATCTCGAAGTTATCGGCACCGTTTGGTTGTCCACGATTTTCATTTTTTCCGGATGCATCAAAAACGCTCATACAAAGCTCCAATTTTTTTATATTTATATATTATAGGGTAGTTCACTAAATAAGTCTATAGCTTTTTTGAACACCTTAATTTTAAAATTACAGACAACTGAGCCTCATGCAAAAAACACTTTTTCCCTATAGAATTTTTGCAAGAGCCACAACCTACTAATTATTTTTTATAATAATTTTATCGTAAACTTCGCCATCGTCATCCGCCTTTTGATCAACACACATCATCCGTTGGACAGCCTTGGCAGCTAGTTCACAAAAACTTTCAATCTTTGCACTATTCTCAGACATAAAATACATCCTAGCTGCATTATAAAGATCTTTGTGATCATAATAATAATCTCCAAGTCTTACTAAACCATCTTTATAATCAACACTTACAAAGATGTTCTCGGCCGATTTTATATTACCGCCGGTAAAAAATTCATTACCCTTTCTTATGAGCATCGCCCGGGTGGAAGGATCAACTTTTTTCTTAAATTCGTTACCTTTTTTTATCAAACTGTAATCCATCTAACCATTAGAATGTACATTTTCCCGTAAATGAGAAACTGCATCTAAAACCACGTATTCAATCTTTTTATAACAATCAAGTACTTCATCCGAAGATCCGGGCAAATAAATAACAGTAGTCGAACTTTTTATCCCGCACAATCCATAATTAAACTTGCACTCTTCGATATAATTCCCGTTAAAACCGTTAAATTTTTCCAAATACGGAAGATTTTTATCTGTGCTACAAATTAATACAAGTCCAACAACAGGATTATCACTATATTCTTTCAAAACTTCCTCAACTATAGCCTGTTCATCTGGAACAATTTTACATAACACATTGTACCCGGAATCAATAAGATACGTCAACATAACAGAACCAGTATCTTGATTCCCGTTACAGGTACAGCCGTTGTCACTAACTATAATTAACGCTGTTTCCACCAGCAGACTCCCGGTTACATTACATAGTAATGCTCACTATATATATAGCACAAAATTGCTCTTTTTAATAATATATTTTTTAAAAAAAATCAAATAAAATTACATAAACTATAAAATCATCAAAAATTATCATTTAAAATAGCAATAATCCATTTTAAAACTAAATAGCATTATTACATATATATTATGCAAAATTAACATCTTTTACATATAAATTAAATAATTTAACAATTAAAAATACCAGCTATCTGAGATTTATAGGAGATAACAAATAATGATAGACTTATCTCTTATCTTTTTGTATTATATCCATTCTACACAACAAAAAAGAATATGCGGAGAATAGTAAATGGATATAGAATTCTTAAAATCAAAGTTAATGACGCTGGATGATGATATTGAGGATTTTTTATTAATCTTCACTGGTAAAGAGAGTAAAAAAGTAAACGGGCTTTATAAACCTGAAAACAAAGAGATTCTCATTCATAATAGAAATTTCAAAGATCCTAATGGAATAATATACACTGCGATCCATGAACTGGCGCACCACATTCACCACACAAAAAACGGACCGCTGACCACGACAAGATCGCACAGCAGCGCATACTGGGAAATACTCCACAAACTGCTGAAAGAGGCAGAACGGACTAATTTTTACATAAATCCATATAAAAACGATAAAGAGTTTGACCGCCTGACAAAGAAAATCAAGAAGAACTTTCTTTACTCCAATGGCGAACTAATGAAAGAGCTTGGAGCTCACCTGAAAGAGGCTTATGATCTATGTCTCACTAATAACTTAAGTTTTGATGACTATGTTGACAGAGAACTTAACATTCACCGGAACACAGCGAGAATGCTTATGAAGATTTTCGAGCTCGACATTTCGCCGGAACTCGGTTATGAGAATATGAAGCTCGTTTCACAGATCAAAGATGAGACTCTCCGTGATGAGGCAGAAACTGCTTTTGTGAATGGAGAGAGTCCCGATACAGTTAAAGGTATTATTACCCGCGAGAAGGAAAAAGAAGAAAAAAAAGATCCGATTGAGCGTCTCATAAAGGAAAAAAGCAAAATCGAGAAAACCATCTCAAATCTTCAAAGTAAACTTCAAAATATCGAAAAAATGCTGTCTGAACAAGAGGGATTTTAATTCCTTCAAAGTCATAACTTTTATCGGAGTTAGGCACACATAAGTGATATTTTACAGATAGGTTCTTTTTTTTTGAGAATGTTAATAAACGGTTTTAATAATCAATTATGTAGTAAAGAGTCATACCCGACCTGACAAAAAATACACCACGATATTTCCTTACTAAGTATTAAAAAGCATTTTTTAAGAATCTTTTATTTTTTATATGATCTAAAATCATACAAGTATATTTTTTGTTTAACTTCGCTATGTCCATTAGCTCTCTCTCTCTCTGAGTTTATTTTGCTCAGAGAGATATTTATTCTGAGAACTTTTTTCACACTTAGAACTAAACAAATTTAACCACTACAAATCATAAATACCTTATATAAAATGAGATACAAAGTAAAATTATTATTTGGCACACATAATGCTGAATTATAATCATCAAGGGGGATCACTATGAAACGAATTACTTTATTGGCATTTTTTTTAATCCTATCAATAGGATTGATGAATGCAGCTGATGAAAAAATCCAATTAAAAGGGAAACTTAATGTTGTGAACAGGATACATCCTGAACTCAATGCCGGTGGAAAAGTTTACGAACTTTTAATACCAAGATTTATTGTTAAAAGTTTGAAAGATGGAGAAGAAATCTCCGTTGAAGGAACAAAAACAGCACCGACGCTGCGAAAAGGAGATTTCTTTGCAGAAGAAGAGACCTCATCCAGCAACAGAGAGTTTATTGCGGTAGAAAAAATTACAGCCCGGGGCAAAACACTTGATGTTACTAAACTAAGAGATGAAATGCCCAGAAATCGACGTATGATGGGACATAGAAACGGGATGGGAATGCCAGATGAGGACTGCCCTAATATGGGAGATGGTGAAAATACACCTCCCAAAAGAAATAATGGAAGATAAATTCCTGTCTTAAAATTGTTCCTCTCTCTCATGGGCAGCTCTGGAAGTGTTGATTAAAAAAATAATCCTAATTTAACCTTCTGAAGCTGCCCTGTCTTATTTTATGTCGAGTTGCCAGGAAAATAAAAATTATTAAAAAAGGACTGGAAATAATTCGGATTTTTTTATAAAATTCAAATATGCCGGCTGAGGTTGAACCAAATACTTATATAGATTACTATCTAGGCGGACGGGAATAGAAATATCTCTTATCATCCGAACAGCTACAACGGGCTTCATACTCATAATGAACCTTGCGATGATCCGAATAAAGTAACCTGGGATTTAAGTATAGCTGAATATTATTTTAATAAGGATATATATGATGACCAGAGATGAATTTGTTGAATTAGTAAAAAATAAAAGAGAGATAGAATTTACTTACAATACTATAAATTATGGTATAGATAATACGTCTGATTACTGGTATATTTTTGTTATGTATAAGCCTGAAACAACAATTCATTATTATAAATATGATGATCTTTTAAATCATAAAATCAACGGTAAGCGGATAATCGATATCTGCGGGGATTTTGAAATAACAGATATTTCCTGATTAAAAAAAAATTAAGTTTTTTATTCTTAAGACAATTTATAATGTTGCATACTAATGAAAAGAGTTCATTGAGGAATATAATCTAGTAAAATCTAAAACTGCCTATTTATAATGAGAAAGTTCTCTAAAAAGTGTGTCTGTGATATTGCCGTTTGCATTCTTAGCCATCATCGTCGAGTATTCATCGTACAAAAAGTCGGTAAATATCTCTTCAGTCTGTCCGCCGTCGATAAGTTTTGTCTTATTGATTGTCTGCTTCATGGAGTTTAGCACCTGCTTCCAGAGGAAACTCTCCATTTCAACACAGCTGTTATATAATTTTTTATCATCACCATCGAGTTTTTTTGGATCTACTCTTCCTTTATTTGCCCCTTTATCTACAAGGAGCTCTTTAAAAGTTTTCGGTGTTTTATTTTCAAGATTATCAAATTTAGATTTCATATTGCTGATATTTCTAAAGTCATTTTCTGCAATATACGAGTTTAATGATGTTAATCCGTTTGCCATAGTAAAGTCCTTACATAACGATTATTTTTGCGTTGAGAGCACCGCTTCTGTTTATTGCCTCGAGAATGCTGATTATCTCCTGAGTCTCAAAACTTGCCTGATTAAGAACAGATACAAGTTCCGCAACCGATGTACTTTTTAACACAACACTCTGTTTTTTTTCATTCTTATTTTTTGACTGCTGACCGACAGTAACTTGTATTTTAGGAGTTGTTACTGAACATTCCTGGATGATTATATCTCCTCCGGATACTATAACTCCCGTCTTTTTGTCAATGATTACCGTTGCTGTAAAATCGGGTGTTACCGTCAGAAGTTCTATCTGCGATATAAAATTTACAATATCATTCGCATTAACCGCATCGGGAACTATCTCAACCAAACCGGCGTCAAGCGTAGTAACTTTAATATCCGGACTAAAATCAGTAAGTGCCGTTTTTATCATAGTTGCTGTTGTAAAATCCGGATTATTTATCATAATCCTAACTTTGCCGTTATCGACAAAACTGCTTACTATATTATCCTCAACTATTCCGCCGCCTGGAATGGTAGCAACAGTTTCTGACTTTTCACTCTTCTTGCCGGCAATTATACGTCCCTGGGCAACAACATAAACCTTGTCGTTAGCACCGCGCATAGCAGTCATAAGAAGAACTCCGCCTTCAAGCGACTTTGCATCGCCAAGCGAACTTACCATAACATCAACACTATCACCTATTCTCACAAAACCGCCGACACGGGCAGTTACCATAACACAGGCAACGTTCTTACCTTTTATATCATCCTCAGTTATGTTAAATCCGTAGTTTGATGCGAGATTAAGCACCATTTTTTGCGTCATTTTAAATGAACTTGAATCCCCTGATCCCTGAAGTCCCGTCACAAGGCCGATGCCGGAGAGCTGATTTTCCTTCACACCTTGAATAACAGCAATATCTTTTATCCTTACAGGATCTTTTGCAAACAAAATACCGGAAAGAAACAACGATGCAACAATAAATATTATTCTGTTAAAGCAGTTCAATTAGGTATTCTCCATCTATTTTTTTAACAACTCCATAAAGAGTTTTCCCATTTTCTATTTTAATTTTTATTTTACTATCAGGATAACCGTCTTCAAGAGCGGTACCTTCCCGAGTTAATGTAAAATTCCCCTTGCTGAAATAGAGACGGATTCTCTGACCCGACTTTATCACCGGCATTTTCTTGAGTGTATCCCATCTCAATATCTCACCAGGAGTTATATCTTTCAGAACCTTATATCCTTCAGGAATAAAATCACCGGCTACAATCATATTAACATCACTGAAAACAGTAATGTCAACTATCTTAGAGTCAAGATCGTCCTTAGATATAA
>JBFZEO010000271.1:0-4473 GCA_041306845.1 Spirochaetota bacterium | reverse complement strand
TGCAACTAATTATATTGTTTATCAGGAAGTCCCTCAGAATTTGTTTAAAATGATACAGGGGATTATAACCAATAAATATGTGTTTCTTATTCTTTTAAATGTATTTTTGTTGGGTGTCGGATGTATAATGGATATTTTCTCGGCGCTGGTTGTTGTTGTTCCGATAATATATCCTATCGCATATGAATATAATATAGACCTTGTTCATTTGGGGATAATCTTCCTTGCAAATCTCGAGATAGGATATCTCACGCCGCCGGTAGGGATGAATCTTTTTATATCAGCTATCAGATTTAAAAAGCCAATTATGGAGTTATACAGATCATCGCTTATTTTTATAGGGCTACTCATATTCTCACTTATCGTAATAACCTATGTTCCGGCTATGAGTCTCTGGTTTATAGAAAAACCCTCTATTTGCGGACAATGGGAGTACGTAGCGGATGATGGAAAGTCAGACTACATTGTTCTTAAGTCGAATGGGAACTGTTATCGCAAACGGGTTGATCCTTCCGATATGATGACTATGCTTGCCGGGGGAAGTGCCAGCAAATACAGAACCGAAGGTGATTTGTTATATATCGGAGAAGATTCTGTTTATAAGTATGAGATATATAACAGCGGTAAAAGGCTGCTTCTAATTGATGAAAAAAGCGATTCCGGAAGGAACTTTTATATCAATAAGGTTATGCCGCCTGCTAAAGAGAGAGTTGGTAATTTTATAGGGATGTGGATTGATGAGAATAGCGGTGACGAGTATAGATTTGAATTCTCCGGTCAGCTCAAGGTTAGTTCCGGCGGTAACGTCAGAGGGTTCTATTATAATGTTGAAGGTAAAAAGCTTGCATTAAAAGAGATAGAAAATGTTTCTGCCGGTAATGATGACCCGGCTGTTGTTTACAGGTATGCAATTAAAGACGGCAGTATAGTTTTAAATGGAACTTCTGCTAAAAAAGAGCATATCAAGCTGAAGTCGCTGCCTCCGGATGATGAATTTTAAAATACGGTTTAACAAAATTATATGGAGTAAATACAATGAAATTTGATGTTTTTGGATTGGGTAATGCACTTATGGATGTTCAGGTATTCGTAAATGATGATTTTCTTAAGAAGAATAATATTCCCAAAGGTGTAATGCACTTAATTGATGAAGACAAATCAAGATCGCTTATACAGGCAATTGTCGGATATAAGAGCGTTCTGGTTCCGGGCGGGAGCAGTGCAAATACGATAAGTGCCCTTTCCATGCTTGGCAAGAAAACAGTGTTTTCCGGTGTTGTTGCCGATGATACTTACGGGAGACTTTATGAGTCAAAGGTAGCTTCGAGAGGTGTAAAGACTCTCTTCACATTCAAAGATGACGGGCTCACCGGAAGTGCGGTAATACTAACGTCTGAGGACTCTGAAAGAACTATGTTGACCCATCTCGGAGTCTGCCGAGAAGGAACTAAGGATGATGTTGATTTTGAAATCCTGGCAGACTCAAAAATATTTCATTGCGAAGGTTATCAGTGGGATACTCCAAATCAGAAAGAAACAGTAGTTGAATTAATGAAATTTTCTAATAAACAGGGTTTGAAAGTGTCTTTTGATCTGGCAGATCCGTTCTGCATCGAAAGGAATGTTAAAGACTTCAATGAAATAATCACATCTTATGTGGACATCTTGTTTGGTAATAAAGACGAGGTAAAGATTCTCACCGGCGAGAGCGATCCGGTTGAGGGTGGAAAAAAACTGATGAAGATGGGCGTTGAAGTTGCCCTTGTTAAGGTTGGCGGAGAGGGAAGTTTATTATTCTATAAGGATAAAATAGTAAGTATTCCGGTTTATAAAACTGATAAAGTTCTTGATTCTACAGGATGCGGTGATACTTATGCTGCAGGATTTTTGTACGGCTACTCTTCCGGCAAGTCGAATGAGAGTTCTGCGAAGTTCGCCAGTTATCTTGCCTCAAAGATAATCGAAGTTCCCGGTGCGCAGTATGAATTGTTAGATTTTGATGAGATTAATAAAAAGAAAGATGAGTTGTTTGCTTAATTGTTGAGACAAAAAAAGAACGCAAAGCGTTCTTTTTTTATTCGTTAAACAGAACCTTGCCTCTGAAATAAAGTTTCTCAAGGTTGTAATACTCACGAGCATCCCCGTTAAATATGTGGAAAATCAGCTCAGAAGCATCGAGAAGTATCCATGGATTTGAAGCTGTGTAGTTTTTACTCATAAGGTAACTGCCGAGATCGTTAGCGATAAGATAGTCAATTATGTACTTGCAGAGGCTTTCTGCATGCACAGTTGAATTGGCAGTCATTATAAAGATGTATTTTGTTACAGTTGTTATTTCGCTTACGTCAAATAGCGTAATGTGTTCGGCAGATTTATCTTTAAGAAGCTTAATCAGATCGTCGAGTTTCTTTTCCATAGTTGTGTGCTGTATCCTGTATTTTGTTATTTGTACCGACTAAAGACGGCACAGTAATATATAATATAAAAAAATAAAAAATACAAGATATGATAAAATAAGAGTTCCACTAATGTGTAAAAAAACGAAAATAGTTGGATGAAATATGGTAATAATTGTTATTATTACAAACTGAGGTGATTATGAAAAGATTAATTCTAATGATTGTTATGGCGGTATCTGCATCGTCATTGTTTTGTGAGTCTTTGAATGTGAATATGTTTTTCAAAGATAAGGATTTTGACGCAATAAAGGAAAAAACTATTGTTTCAAGAATGTATATCAAGTTTGATGCACGAAAAGAGAGTACAGATTTAAAAATTGATTTATATAAGACAAAGTATCTTAATGTTAATTCGATGGATTACGAATTGATACTTGATGAAAAGACTTTTTTGCCTTATGACTTGAATGACGTTTCAAAGTTGAAGTTTTATAATATTCTCTCAAGCTTTGAGGGATTAAAAGGGATGGGATACTATTCTAGAAAAGCCGGAAAAGTTGAGCAGTTGGTAACAGATTGCTACAGAACGGATGCTGACGGTAAGAAAATTACCGATCCCGATAATACAGAAGTTAAAGATTACTCTGTTGAGTATTTTAAGCAGAAGGATAACAAGTTCGGAACTTTAAAGTATAAGAGCGAGCTCTACAACGAAGCTAATAACTTTGTTCTCATAAATACGTGCATGGATTCGATCAAATTTGTATCAAATCCGGGTGAGTACGTAGTTGGAACTTTCTTTATTTACGATGAAAATAAGAAAGGTTTTTATATGTACTCGATATACTTGTTAAGAATCAGATCTGAGATATTTATTAAAGGCGGTCCGCTTACAGTAAGCGTTATTTCATTCTCTAACAGACTAAGAGCAGGAACAGTGCAGATCGCAAAACTGGTCGGGGTTGACTGGTCTGACAAACTTAAGATATGGAAGCCGTCTACTTTAAAAGCCGGAAAATATAGAAATTATTAAGAAATTTTTAATCAGGTTAAATATGCCGGTTCTATTGAAAAAAATAATATTTTATGTTAGTCTGTCTGGTCTGTGCGAAATAATATGAGCGGGAGCTTTTGAAGTTGAAAATAAAAATATTACTGTGCTTATTTGGTTTATTGTCTTTTTACAGTTTCTCTGCGGAAACTGGTTCTGTTGGGAATGAGGCTTTGTATAAGAATGAGAAGATTGAGATGACAATAACGGAGAGGTTTGATAAACTTTTCAACTCCCCGATCAAAGATTTTGTTTTCTATAGAGGCGGAGTTGCTATCAGTAAAGAGGATTTTAAGAAAACCGTTGATGATCCGGAATTCCTGAAACTTGATGAGAGGATAAAAAGGGTTAAAGAGATAGGTTTCGGGTCTACAGCGTTCCTTGGCGGTTTGAGTTTTGCTTTTATGATTCCATCGATATATTTTATTGCTACTAACGTAATGTGGAAATATAACTATTCTGCCAATAAGAGTTATGATAGCTACATTGATTATTATAACGCACGATACGCGGATACTATTTTGCCCGGGTTGATATGTATTGTCTTGTCCGGTTTATTCTTTGTGGCGTCGTTGATAGATTTGGGGTGCACGTTTGCATTGCTCCATAAGTATGCGAACAATGAGTTATTTTATCGTGATGTGATAGACAGATATAACAGAAAGTTAAAGGTAAAATACGGGCTGCTGCCCGAGGTTAGTTTTGATGTTCAGTCTGGTGAAGGCAAGTGCGGGGCTGCGGTCGGATTTAGATTTAATTAGGTTTGTCCGCAGTCACATGATCGTGATAATGGGAGAATGATGTGCTGAGTAATGGTAAGATTGCGGAAAGTTACTTCTGGCATAATGAACCGGAGTTTAAGATAGATGGTGATCGGCTCCATATCACAACAAAACCTGATACTGATTTCTGGCAGAGAACTGATTATGGGATTCAGCTTGATAACGGTCATTGCCTCCTGACAAAAACCGACAAAGATTTTGCCCTCACAATAAGGACTCTATTTAACTACAAAAATCAATA
>JBFZEO010000266.1:0-2583 GCA_041306845.1 Spirochaetota bacterium | reverse complement strand
AATAGTAAGATCCCCACTACCGCTGCCGGTTACAGAAGCCTCAGAACACCAGTTAGAACCATAGTATTCCTCTTCCACAACAACAGCCGGAGGCAAACACCCGGATAACAAAAAAATCATAAAAATTAAACCAAAAATATTTCGCTTCATAAAAAAGACTCCTTAAATAAATTATCACACATTATAAACTTTAAGATTAACACCAGTAGAACCATTTTTCAAGCAAAATAAAGAAAAAGTTTATAAAAAAATCAATTTATACCTAACTTTTTCCTAACAGTTTCCGGTAAGGGGATATTTAGATAGGTTGAAGTTTTTAAAAGCAGATTAACCGGATCAAACGGCTTTGATATAAAATCATTAAATCCGGCATTAAGACACTTATCTTTATCACTCTCCTCTCTATCATGAGCTTCGAGAGCATGAGCAGTTATAGCCCATATCTGTATATGAGCAAAATCACCTTCGGATCTTATCCTCTTCACAACATCAAAACCGGCATAATCGGTCTCCATCTTTATATCGAGCAGAACCAGATCCGGATTTGTCTTTTTAATTTTTTCGATCGATTCATCCGTAGACGCTGCTTCAACAAAAACAATATCCGTCCTGCCGAACAGCTTAAAGAAATTTTTTAAAACATACCGATTCTCTTCTTTGTCATCAGCTATCATTATAACAGGCATAAATAAACCTTCTTTTTCTAAAAACTAAATCCATTCTCAAAAATATATCACAATTATTAAATAAAGTGTAATATTTTTGTCATCACGCTATATGTTTTTTGAAAATTTTTCTTTTTTGTAAAAAATAAGATCACATTTTTCTTCTTAAAAATATGAAAATCCAGTTACAATTTGAAATAAAAATATATATAATAAATTTAACTTATAAAAACATACTCTGCATAAATTGTAAAATATGACCATAGGAAGAATTTTTACAAGACAAATTAACTGTTATCAAAAAAGGGGAAAAAAATGACTGTTATAAATAAAGAATTACTCAAAAAACTGCCGAAGACCGACCTTCATGTTCATCTTGACGGTTCTTTAAGACTTGAAACTCTCATAGACCTTGCTAAGAAATATGAAATAAAACTGCCCTCATACACAGAGGACGGCCTTAAAGAACTCGTATTTAAAGATAAATATAACTCGCTTGACGAATACCTGAAAGGGTTCGGATACACGTGTTCAGTATTGCGGGATAGAGAGTCTCTTGAGCGTGTCGCATACGAATTCGCTATTGACAACTTTAACGAAGGTGTAAGATATATAGAAGTTAGATTTGCACCTCAATTGCATATGAGCGAATATATGTCCTATGAAGATGTTATGCTCGCAGTAGACACCGGCCTCAAAACTGCCCAGCGCGAAATAAACAGTAAAATCGATCTGACTTCAGAACCGGAATTCGAATACGGTATAATAGTCTGCGCCATGCGTTTCTTTAATGATAAGTTCTCCGGGTGGTACAAGATGTTTTCCGATGCTCACAGATACTCGGATCAGGACACAATAATAAACCTTGCATCACTTGAACTGGCTAAAGCCACCGCACGTTTAAGAGATGAAAGCTCAGTCAAGATTGTCGGATTTGACATAGCCGGAAGCGAATACGGATATCCGGCAAGTAACCATGAAAGCTCCTACGATTACATACACAAGAACTTCATTCACAAAACTGTCCACGCCGGAGAGGCTTACGGCCCCGAATCAATCTTTGAAGCGATAACAATATGTCACGCCGACAGGATCGGACACGGACTCTTTTTATTTGAGGAGAATATGATTTTTTCCGAAGATATAAAAGATAAAAAGAAATTTATAATTAATCTCGCCAATTACATCGCCGACCGGCGGATAACAATCGAAGTTTGTCTCACAAGCAATCTGCAGACAACCCCCCAATTAAAAAGCATAAAAGATCATTCCCTGGCTAAAATGCTCAATAAAAACCTCTCAGTCACATTCTGCACCGACAACAGACTTGTCTCCAACACAACGATCTGCAACGAGATAGAGATTGCCATGAATAATTTTAACATAAGCGCTGAATCTCTGAAAAACATACTAATATACGGCTTTAAAAGATCGTTTTTTTACGGTTCTTACACTGACAAAAGAAAATATGTACGAAAAGTCATAGATTACATGAACAAACTTTTTGAGAATGAGACTGGCGTTATAAAAAATTAAGTTTGATCGCCTTATAAAGATATGGATAAAAAAACTGTAAATTGTAATACGTGCTCCTATCTGACTAAAAGGAGCGGAGTTAGAACATTCGTATACACATGCTCCAAGTGGGGACTCATATCGGGCAGATATCTCCCATGGGGGATAGTAAAAACCTCCATCGGAAGAGAGTGCCCATTCCACACGACAAAGAGGCTGGAGAATGGAAAACACCCCGAAGATAATGACGACAGCAGCGGAACAGGAAAGATAAACATAACTATCTGATAAAAGTACAGTTTTTAGTTATTTAGAAGTTTTTCCGACTGCCTTGTAAGGTTCCTGATGGCATCGTTAACATCTGACATCGACTTATAGAGTATCTCGATAGCCGATGAGAAAT
>JBFZEO010000265.1:0-4616 GCA_041306845.1 Spirochaetota bacterium | reverse complement strand
GGGGAGACTGCCCGGTTATGATAAGAGCGGGGATTTTCATTATGATTATCTGTCGGCGCTGCACAAGTCCATGCGTAATTCCGATCCGGATGCGGCGCTCTACTACGCAGTCAAGATGCTTGAGTCCGGAGAACCTCCGGAGTCGATTATGAGAAGAGTGATTCAGTGTGCCAGCGAGGATGTCGGACTTGCCGATCCGCAGGCGTTGATAATCAGTAATGCAGCTCTTGATATAACTAAAAATCTTGGTATGCCGGAAGCGAGATATTCCATTCTCCAGGCAACCACATATGTGGCACTCGCTCCTAAATCAAACTCAATCCTCGAAGCCTACATGAAACTCAAGGCTGACATCGATAAAAATCCCGATCTCGTCATCCCGCTCCATCTGAGAAATGCTCCGACCAAATTAATGAAAGAACTTGACTACGGTAAAAACTACATGTATGCGCATAATTATGAGATCCCTGTAACCGGAATGCAGTGTCTTCCCGATAAACTAAAGGATAATAAATATTACATTCCGAAGCCTTTTGGATTTGAAAAAGAGCTTGATAGAAGATTGAAAAATATTGAGGCAATTAAGAACCGGATGGCAGAAGATTAGTCTATTGAGTGCCGTCTCTGATTTTTAGTTAGACTGTTGTGTTTTTTGTCGGAGAGTCTTTTTTGAACGGAGCCGAATGACGGTTTAGTTTTAGTCCGCTTTTTGGGAATAATGGAACTCTGTATCACGATGGCTGATAGTCTTTTGAAAACCGCCTCCCGATTCATCTCCTGAGTTCTGTATTCATTGCCGTCGATTATTAAAACACCTTCCTTAGATATTCTATTTGCTGCTAATTGAAGAAGTCTTACCTTTATGTGGAATGGGATTATGAGGTCATCCTTTACATTGTAGCGCAATTCACACGCTGTTGAAACCTTGTTTACATTCTGCCCGCCGGGACCGGACGATCTCACAAAGTTATAGGTCATGCAGCTGCCGTCAATAAAAATCGAATCTGTTATCTGTATCTTCATAAAAAACTCTATAAATAATATATTTATTACAAATATCGGTAAAAAAAATGAATAAAAAATATTTTTCATGAAAAAGATGGTAAAAAATTTAATGTGAGTTATATTTTAATGGATATTTTTAATTTAATAAGTTGTAGAGGTGATTTATGAATGTACTTGCATTGAATTTTAGCCATAAAGGATTGAATTCCATTTCCTATCTATATTTTTGTTACATGAAAAAGATGATTGAGAGAAAATATGAGAGCGTTGTTACTGAGTTGATGGCGTCAAAAGAGATTAATAAAATTCTTAGGGATGATGCGTATGTTTCTGAAATTATTGATAAAATAAAAAAAGCTGACATTATATTTTTTGTAGCACCCGTTTATGCGTACTGTCTGCCGGCGCAAGTTCCAGTTTTTTTAGATCGGCTTCTTGCGGTTGGCGGGAATGGTGTTTTTGCGGATAAATTTGTAGCTGGTCTTTTAACATCGGCGAAGATACATGATAATATTGCTATAGATGATTTGCATTCTCTTTGCAAATCAATAAAAGCTAATGTTTGCGGAGTTATAAGTCTCGACATGGATCTAAAGGCAAACAAAGATCTTAATGCAACTCTCGATAAATATCTGGATAATGTTTTTAGTAGAGCATTTGTTGATAAGGAGGTTCAATCCGTTAAGATTGACAATCGAGTTGTTGTTTTAACAGATAGTTCCGGATTTGATTTTGAGGTAAGGATTCTGAAGTACTTGAAAAATCCTCCGGAAGTAATTTATTTAAATGAAAAGAAAATTTCATTCTGTATCGGTGATCTTTCCTGTATGTTTGGAGAATGTATATATTCCGGTGATGATTTTAATATCCTTTTTAATAAGTTGGAATCTGCCAAGATTGTTATCATTGCGTACTCGGATGATAGGATATCAGCAGCGATGAGGAATTTCTTCAGCCGGGCATTGAGTATCGGGCAACATCATGAGTCCCTTCCCGGCAAACATATAGTTGTAATAAACAAGAATAACATTCCGCTTATAAATGAATGGGCTTTTGCCTACGCTCAGATGCAGTCCTGTAATCTCGAAGGTGTTATTACATATGATACAACCGATGATGAACTTTATGGAATTTTAAAATCAGCTGACAGAAACTCTAAGAACGCTTTTATATATCCGGAAACCGGGGTGAAGCTCGGTGCCTTCAAATCTTTTAATGAAATTGTTTTGATGAATGGGTTTGTAATGCCTAAAGACATTGATTTTTTAAGAAAAAATAAACATAGATCGATTCTGGTAAAAGTTTATTCTCTTCTGAATCTGATCTATAAGATTAAATCAGTTAGGCGTTTTTTTAAAATGAATGTTGCCCGGCTAATGATTATGCCTCATAAGAAATGGCTGTCAAAAACCAATTCTTTTAATTCATAAAAAATAACTGGATTTATATTATCTTAAATAATATTATTCATCATCTTAGAGAAAAGGATTGGATATGAGTGATAAAAATATTCTTGGTGCGTGCGGATTATATTGCGGGGCGTGTGATTGTTATATGGTGACTCAGCCGTCCGGGGAACATCTCAAAAAGAGTGATAAATTTAAAAACTCAGACGGAGATAAAACCTGCTCAGGGTGCCATTCCAGTAAACTCACCCCTTGGTGTTCTGCTTGTAAGATGCGGCTTTGTGCTGCGGATAAAAATCTTACTCACTGCGGACTTTGTTCGGAGTTCCCATGTGATGTTTATGAGGAGTTCTTTGATGGCGGGGCGAAATGGCCTGGAGCTCGTCATAGACGGGATATAAAAGATAATATAAAAGAGATTTTGTCTATAGGGGAGTCAGCGTGGCTTGATGCTCAAAACAGGCGGTGGACGTGTGAGTGCGGTAAGTCTTATTCATTTTACGAGGTGAAATGTGAGTTCTGCGGCAGAGAGCTACATTCTTATGGAGTGGAGAAATGAAACTGGTTGTTGTTTTGGTTTTTGCGTTGCTTGCGTGTTGCAGAATGGGGGCGCAGGGGTTTTATAAAGGGCTCGATCTTTCATTTATGGAGGAGATTGAGGCTCGCGGCGTGAAACTTGATCCGGCAGGCGGAGATATCTATTCCACATATGTGGATAAGGGTATCAATATAGTAAGAATCCGACTCTGGAATAAACCGACAAATGGGTTTTATGACAAAGAGCACTCTGTAAAATTTGCTGCCAAACTAAAAAAGTACGGATTTAAAATTTTACTTGATCTGCATTACAGCGATACATGGGCGGATCCCGGCAGTCAGACGTTGCCGCGGGAATGGATCGGCAATAAAAATCTCGGGCAGACAGTTACTGACTGGACAAGAGATGTGATAAAAACTTTTATTGATAATGGTGTAAAACCAGACATGGTTCAGGTTGGTAATGAGATTTCAAATGGATTTCTCTGGCCGTACGGCAGACTTGTCGGCGAGAACAAGCGGAACTGGATTAGTTTTACCGATCTTTTAAAGTGCGGAGTTCAGGGAGTTCGGAAGTCCGATCCTGATATTAAGATAATAATTCATTATGATAACGGCGGCAGTCGGGATGGTGCTGAGTGGTTTTTTAAGCATATTGTAGATGAATATAAGGTTGATTTTGATGTGGTTGGCCTGAGTTATTACCCGGTCTGGCATGGTTCGCTTGCCAAACTCTCTGCTAATTTGACAAATTTATATGATAAATTCGGTAAAAGAGTGATGGTTGTTGAGACCGGTTATCCGTGGACATTGCGCAACATGGGTAAGTCCGGTAATTTTGTTGAGAATGAGACTTCACTTCTGAACGGGTATCCGGCCTCTCCGGAAGGGCAATATAAATTCATCAAAGATTTAATTGGTGCTGTAAAGAGTTTTCCATATGGTGTTGGAGTTGTTTACTGGGCACCGGATCTGATTCACATTCCCGGGTACAACGAGGATAATCCTTATGAAAATCAGGCGCTCTTTGATTTTGAATATAATCTGCTCCCCGGAATTAATGCTTTTAGGTAGATCTAACTTATCTTTTTTATATTCATTATGTAAAAAGAATGGAGTTTTTTCCTATAAATGATAAAGGTTTTACTCGTTACGCTGAATTCCATTCGGCCTGATAATAATAATTTTGGAGAGCTTTATGAACGATGTTTCTATAATAGTAGGTAGTCATAGTGATGTGGAAAAAATGCTTCCATTAGAGGAAATCCTGAAGGAATATGGGATCTCATATGAGATGAAGGTTTTATCCGCACATAGAAATCTTGAGGAACTGATTGATTATCTAAAAACTAATAAAACTAAAATTTATATAACAGCTGCCGGTCTTGCTGCGGCGCTTCCGGGAGTTGTTGCGGCGTCAGTAAAAGTTCCTGTTATCGGGATTCCGCTTGTTGTCGGGGATTTGTCGGGGATTGATGCACTTTTATCTATTCTTCAGCTGCCTAAGGGGATACCGTGTGCAACTATGGGAATAGGTAAGCAAGGGGTAATCAATGCCGGACATTTTGCAGCGAGGATACTGGGGAAATAAATTCTCAAAAAATAATCCAAATTTTGTTTGACAAAAGGTATGTAATATTATATAAGTTGCCCTGTCGTCAGACGTGC
>JBFZEO010000264.1:0-2866 GCA_041306845.1 Spirochaetota bacterium | reverse complement strand
GTCTTGATAAAGTCCCGCCTTTTTTCGTCGACATCGCTCTTTTTGACCTTGCCGAGGATCTCCATCTCATTCTCGATAAGCTCGCGGCGCCTCTGCGATACGCATGTGAAGAAAATTGTTTTTATCTCGGCGGCAGCCCCTTTCAGTATAAATGCGATCTCTTTGTTTTCGATATCCTTCAGCGCCTTTTCAAACTCTTTTTTGGGAATGTTGACTACATCGCCGAATGAAAAAATGCTCTCCCGTATCTCGTCAGCGAGCTCCACGTCCATTCTTGCGAGTTCATCGATGATTTTATCGGCATCCTCGGAGCCCGACATTTTTAATATCTCGATAAGTTTTGATTTACCGGCTACTTTTATTCCGCTCTCGTTCTTGAGTTCCTCCCCCTTCGCTTTGAGTTTTGCGAGGATTGTTTTCACAACTTCGGTCGGGAGTCCTCTGCTTGCCGAGAGTCTTTTGAGTATTGCTGCGCCCCGCTCTTTCGGCAGTGATTGAATGAATTTTGCTGCTTTGACCGGTGAGAGGAGCGACATAACAGTTGATATGACAGCGTCAGACTCCTCGTCGAGAATGGATTTTATGTGGGAATCGTCGAGCGATTCTATATAATTTATGTCGCTTTTTTCTTCATCCTGCAGGATTTTTAGGAACACATTGCTGCCGTCCGATATGCCGAACGCTTTTATGAGGATGATGCGTGCGTACTCTTTGCCGCCC
This sequence comes from Spirochaetota bacterium, assembly GCA_041306845.1. Lineage (GTDB taxonomy): Bacteria > Spirochaetota > GWE2-31-10 > GWE2-31-10 > GWE2-31-10 > JBFZEO01. Next base: position 2,146 of record JBFZEO010000264.1, on the reverse strand, counting down.
GGGAACTGCGAGAGATCGGCCGGCTCAAACTGACCGAACGACTTAAAAACTGCCGCTTTTTCATCCAGATTTACGGCAGCTATTTTAACCATCTCTTTAACTATCTTTTCAAGTTCTGCCGGATTAAATTTACTGATAATTTTGACTGCCTGCACCTCGCCGGCGAGTATCAGATAAAGTGCCGAAAGGTACGCCTTTGTGAACTGTTCTGCCGGTTTAGGCTGCTGCGGTTCTGTCTTTTTTATAACTGGAGCGGTAACCTTTTCCCGTTTGATCTCCTCGACAACTATTCTCTCAAAAACAGCCGGCTTTACAGTCTTCGGTGGTTCGTTAGTGCTTTGAGTGCCGGATATCTGTTCCTTGTTTTTTTTATATGATTTTATGAAAAAGTTGTTGTTTTCTGCCATAAATTTCCCCGTTTATAGTTTGTCTGTCATATTTCTGTAGTCGTTTTCCGGTTTAAGTTTTTTTAACTGTTCAGCGGAATCTATCTTTATTTTTACAATCCAGCCCTCGCCCTCCGGTGAAGAGTTTAACGCTTTGATGCCGGTTTTACTGTTGTTGATTTCGAGTATCGTTCCATTCACAGGACTCTCGATAGGGATCACCGATTTGATAGACTCGATGACTGCTACCTCGTCACCGGCTCTGATACGGTCTCCGGGCATGACGCTTATGTCGATAAATACGATCTCTCCGAGTTCACGGGCTGCGTATGCGGAGAGCCCGATCGTTCCGGAGTCAACATCGGTGAGATTAAAATAGATGTGATTATCTGAAAAATAAAAAGTGTTCATTACTGTCCCCGCCCCATTTTATCAACCTATTATTGACATATAAAATTCAAAAATTCAATTGTTATCATAAAAATTTACCGTTAGTTTTGTGTTGAATGGAATTTATGTTTAAAAAATTATTAAAATGCTGTATTATGGAAAAGATTTATAATATGAAGGTCGGGCGGGGTATGAATAAAAAGAGGGTGCTTATAATCGGAGCCGGAGTTGCCGGCAGAATGGTTGCCAATGAGATCGTAAAACAGAATGCGATTCGTGATAAATATGAGATCGCAGGGTTTCTTGATGATAATACTTCGATAAGTGAGATAGACGGGTTAAAAATCCTGGGACAGATAAAAGATATAAAGCGTGTCGTGGAGGAATTTAAGGTTTCTGAGGCGATTATATCTATTCCATCCGGCAGAAGGGAGCTGATAGAGTCAATCGTCAGTCTGCTTACGGAGTGCGGTGTACCGATGAAGATTGTACCGGGGATATTTGATATTATATCCGGTAACGTTACGTGGGGGCAGATCCGCGAGGTGAGAGTCGAAGATCTTCTCGGACGTGAAGAGGTGGACTTTGAGATAGAGAAGATTTCAAACGTTTATAAGGATAAAACTGTTTTTGTTACCGGCGCCGGCGGTTCAATCGGTCGTGAAATAATTAATAATCTGTTAAAACTTCCCGTTAAGTGCGTTTACGCACTTGGTCATGGGGAAAATTCCATTCACAATGCTATCGAGGACTTCAGGAAGGACGGCAGGTTCAGATATATAATTGGCGATATAAGGGATTTTGATAAAATATCTAAGGAAATTTCTGGTGTGAAACCGGATATCTTATTCCACGCTGCGGCTCACAAACACGTGCCGCTCATGGAGGAGTTCCCCGATGAGGCGGTCAAGAACAATGTGATCGGGACTTATAATGCGGCGATGGCGGCGAAGAGTGCCGGTGTGAGGAATTTTGTTTTGATTTCTACGGATAAGGCTGTTAATCCGACATCGGTGATGGGCGCGAGCAAGAGAATTGCAGAAAAAATTATTCTTTCCTTAAATAAGTTTGGCGGGACACGGTTTTCGCTTGTGAGGTTCGGGAATGTGCTTGGTTCCCGCGGGAGTGTTATCCCTGTTTTTAAAAGGCAGATAGAGGCGGGCGGGCCGGTGTGCGTGACACATAAGGATATTGAGAGGTACTTTATGTCGATCCCGGAAGCTGCGCGGCTTGTTATAAAATGTGTCGGTTTGTCGAATGGTCACATCTTTGTCCTTGATATGGGTAAACCGGTTAAGATAATCGATCTCGCTAAAAATATGATAAAGCTCTCCGGATTTAAGGAAGGGGAAATCCCGATTGAGATAACC
>JBFZEO010000263.1:0-2644 GCA_041306845.1 Spirochaetota bacterium | reverse complement strand
AGTTCAACTCCAAGATCTTTAGCAACATCAACCATCTTGATCTTATCTCTAACCCATCTTTCCTCTCTCTGAGTAGGCAGTGAGAGACCGATCTTTACCGATCCTGTTTTACCATCCGTTGCGGTATCCTTCTTACAAGACACCATTCCGAGCAACATTACTACCATTGCTGCTGCAAGTAAAAGTTTACTTACCTTCATTCATTTTCTCCTTCTAAAAAAATATATTTATAAGTCTTAGAGACTTACTACCGATATTATATACATTTTTACAAATTGGTAAATAGTTTTATTTATTTGTAAAAATATTTCCCTCACTTACATTAAGTTTACATGTCACAATCTACACCTTTGCACACCGCCGGGTCAATCATCCGAACGGATGATTTTAACCAGAAATTAACTATTTCATAAAAATCACCCGAAAGTATTATGATCTGTTGGAACAAGAAAGAATAAAATAGATAAAGGGCACCTCTAATAACCTCATTTGGTTTCATACTCGTTCTTTTTCCCATATACTTCGTCGCTGAAATTCCCACATAAACAGATTATGCTGTGGCTTCAGCTTCTCGTCTATGAGAAAAACTACTTTGTTTGAAATGCAAAGCAGGTTATTAGAGGTACCCTAAAAATATTGAAGAGATTATATGTTATTTATAAAATTTGATAATTCAACCCGATTATCGATTCCAAATTTCTGATAAATATTCATGATATGAGTTTTTACGGTATTAATTGATATAAAAAGTTTATCTGAGATTTCCTTATTGGAGTACCCGCGAAGTAAATAATTAATAATCTCCCGCTCGCGATCCGTTATGTTGTACTCTTTGTATGTTTTGTCCTTGCTTTTTTCTCTGTCCGAGGTCCGTCCTGTCATGCTGCTTAGAATGAAATCCTCCGTAAGTGAACCATCATTCTCCGAACTATGGACAAATTTACCATTCTTTATAATGTTAATCCTGTCTGATATCTTAAGTGCTTCCTTCGGTTCATGCGTCAGATAACAAATCCCGACACCTCTGTTTTTAAGTTCAGAAATTATCTGAAAAAGAGAGTCACATTCCCGCTGCGTAAGCCCGACCGACGGCTCATCAAGAATGATAAATTTGCCGTCCTTAACAAAAGTTTTGGCCAGTTTTACCAGCTGTCTCTCCCCAAAACTCAGTGAGAAAATCCTTGATTCAAAATCAATATCTGCATGAAGCCGCTCAAGAACCGCTTTTGAACCGTTTATCTCAGACTCCCAGTTTATAAAACCATCCCTTCTGATCTCGGAGCCAAGATATATGTTTTCATAAATCTTAAGATTTTCAAAAAGATAGTCGTCCTCATAGAGAACGTTTATCCCATTCATGTCGGAATCTTTGGGCGATCTCAGTTTGAGTTCCATTTCATCAATCTTAATCGATCCGGAGTAGGAACCGTAACAATGATAACCGCCGAGTATTCTCGCCAGTGTTGATTTTCCGGAACCTCTTATCCCTATAACAGAGATAATTTCCCCCTGCCTGATTTCAATAGAAAGATCTTCAATCAAATTGTAATATTTTTTATTTTTGGTAAGATTGAGTGCTTTTAATACACTTTCGCCCATACTTCTCACTTCTCTTTAGAATGTTATTTCTGGATATTAACATAAATATTACAGTTTGATTATCATTTTAATACATTTTTATCAAGATTTTTGAAATCACCGTAATAAATTATTTTTTCTTCCTTATTAATAAGACTTATTTCATTCTTATTTTCATGTTGACAAATAATTCAAGATATCTTAATTTATACTAAAGATTTTGAAGTATTATTAAAGGCGATGAAAAAAAATGAAATATATGTTTGGCGATAAATTGAGAGCTGTTCGGGAAAAACGAAAGATTACCCTAAAAGAGGTTGCCGAAAAAGCGGGACTCTCTGAGAGTCTAATTTCCCAGATAGAGAGGAATAAAGTATCGCCGGCAATAGACACGCTCCTCGACATAATTGAGATACTCGAAATCGATCTTGAATATATTTTTAGTGATCTGAAGAAATCAAAGAAAGTAAACCTTGTAAAAAAGGAAAAAAGAAATAAAGTTGTTCTTGATAAAATAGTTTACGAACAATTATCAAGGATTATAGAAAAAGATGATAATCATGGCATAGAGGCATTCTTTATGACAATTGATGTTGACGGCCAGAGCGGAAGTACGGAGTATGGACATATTGGGAAAGAGATGGGGATTATTGTAAAAGGGAATGGAGAATTTTGTATCGGTAACGAAAAATATGAACTTTCCGAAGGAGACAGCATATCTTTCGCTGCCGACGTGCCGCACATTCTCAAAAACACCGGGAAAACTCCCCTGCAGGCTTACTGGGTGATAACACCGCCTAAGAGATTTATAAACATCGAGGGATAGTAATATGGATAACAAGTACGGTTTTGAAACTAATTGTGTACACGGAAACTATGATCCGTTCAAGTTCAACAAATCAAGAGCAGTTCCGTTATTTCAGAGTTCTGCGTTTATGTATGACTCGATTGACAATGCTGCGGATCTTTTTGCATATAACGACGAGGGAAATATCTACATGAGAATAGATAATCCCACCGTTAAAGAGGCGGAAGACAGGATCGCCATGCTGGAAAAAGGGCTTGG
>JBFZEO010000262.1:0-4730 GCA_041306845.1 Spirochaetota bacterium | reverse complement strand
GATGAGGTAAAAGGGATTTTATAAGAGCGCAGCTCTTATGATCTCAGTATATTGCCGGCTGGCAGGCGTAAGTTTACGTCAGTACGTTTACAATGCTTGTAAGCGTTCTGCCGTAATTCTTTCTGGCCGCGCCGGCAATATCAAAAGGTAAAATTTGAATAGGAAGGACAGCGCAAGTCCATATGTGGGCTGGTCGCAACTTTCAGTTGCTGCTCGCCTCTGCGTCCTTAGGTAAAATTGGGAATGGGGAATTTGGTTTTGGTAATCGGCATTTTCAACTATGTGATGGATTACCTGCATATTAAATGGCGATACCGTTTTTTCTTACTATTACCCCATTCACAAAAGATTATTGATCCTTATCGCCCTGCTTTTTTGCAAAATAGTTAAGTAGAATATAGGCGATATATAGGAGTAAACCTGTGAGGAAGTAGGTTAAGAGTGCTGCTGAGATAAAAATCAGCGTATGTGCAAGTACAAAATCTACCCCTTTAGATACAATTACGCTGAACAACATGAAGATGACGCTAATTATCGGTACGGTAAATACAGTGATGAATAGTGCTCGTTTTTGTCTTTTGGTATCAAGAAAAGTTAATCCGTTTCTGATAGTAAATAGCGACATGTATAGTGCACTGCCGAATAGTACAAAGAAAGTGAACCATATATCTGTAAATGGTTTTTTTTGGATTACGGCTCGGATAATAAAATCTGCCAGCCCGGCAAAAATAATGAGTGTATACATTATATATCCGGACTTTTCATAACCGCGACGAATCCTTTCATCAGTAGCGTTAAAATACAGAATAAAATCAATAAATTTTAAGATTAGTTTTTTCACTTTAAGCCTCCCAAAATAGATCGTTTAATGTAGTGTCTAGAGCTTTGCAGATCCGGATACATAGGGATAATGTCGGATTGTAATTGCCGGATTCTATCAATCCTATAGTTTGCCTCGTTACATCGCAAATCTGTGCTACCTGTTCCTGACTTAATCCTTTTTGAAGCCGGGCAATTTTCATTTTGCCTATTGGCATTTTCCCTCCTTATCAACAATAATATGCAACATATACATTGCATATGTAATATATATCTTGCATGGTGTCAAGGAAAATATTTACTTTATTTTTTTTAAAAGTTATAGTGCAGGTATCTATATTTTGAGGATTTTTATCAATGAAAACCGTTATTAAAAATGGGTTTATGAAAAAATGTTTAAAACTGCTTGTGTATTTTTTGGTTCTTTTAGCGATAATTGCGAATGGTACTCTTTTTTTAACAGCGATTTACAAGTTTGTTAACCCTGTTACAACACCGATGATGATAATCAAGAGTAAAAACGGTATTCAGCGGGAATGGGTCGGTTACGGCAGCATATCAAAAAATATGGTATCGGCAGTTGTTGCGTCCGAAGACCAGAAGTTCTATTCTCACCACGGCTTTGACATCGAAGCGATCAAAGAGGCCTACAAAACCAACAAATGGAGCCGGCAAAAGAGAGGCGCATCAACGATAAGCCAGCAGGTTGCCAAGAATGTGTTTTTGCTGCCGTCAAGGAATTTTGTCCGCAAAGGTGTGGAGGCATATTTCACGGTTCTCATCGAGTATATCTGGGGTAAAAAGAGGATCGCTGAAGTCTATCTTAATGTTGCCGAGATGGGGAAGGGGATCTACGGAGTTGAGTCCGCCGCTAAACATTATTTTTCAAAAAGAGTACACGCTAAAATATTGACAAAATATCAGGCGGCATCGATTGCCGCTATCCTTCCTAATCCCATATATTTTTCACCTTATGGTAATAATTCCTACATGGCTTCCAAGATAGATAGGATTGTTTATCTTATGTGGTACTATTATCCCGATAGTAAAAAACTGCGGTAGAATTTTTATATATCTGATGAAAGCGGCTCTTGCAAAAATTCTATAGGGGAAAGTATTTTTGCAAGAGGTTCGAAATAATGAAATTATTATAATGGTAATCCTATTCTATATGCAACATAAGCCCTTTCAGATATTCACCCTCAGGATGGTAAATGTTTATGGGGTGATCACCACTCTGAGAGAGCTGTTTTATAACTCGAACATTCCTGCCGGAGTCCCTTGCTGCACCAAAAACAACCTTGCGGAAAAGATCTTTGTCAATATGCTGTGAACAAGAGTAGGTGAACATAAGTGCTCCCGGAGCCGCCTTTTTGAATGCAGCCAGATTTATATCCTTGTAGCCGCGAGTTGCCTGGTTGACCGCATTTTTGTTTTTCGCAAATGCCGGCGGATCAAGGATTATAAGATCGTACCTGCCCTTCTCCATCTCCCGCAAATATTTAAAACAATCCTCTTTCACGAATTCTACATTTTTATCAAAGCCGTTTAGAGAAAGATTTGCCCTTGACAAATCAACTGCATCGGCTGAGATATCAAGAGATGTTACCGATGATGCTCCGCCGGCCATCGCATATACAGAAAAACCTCCGGTATATGAAAAAGCGTTTAGAACATTCCTCCCGGAAGAAAAATCTCTCACAAGCTGTCTGTTGTCTCTCTGGTCTATAAAAAAGCCCGTTTTCTGTCCGTTTTTTATGTCTATGCTGAATTTCAGGTTATTTTCCAGGACTACCAGATTGTCCGGCACACTCCCGGATATAACTCCCTCAACTTTTACCCCCTCTTTCTGGAGAATGTTATCCGGATTTTTCACATATATATTGTTAAATCCTAACTCGTTGAGAGTCTCAGTGACTATCGGCAGTATTAATTCCATTCCTACAACAAGCACCTGAAGAACCGCAGTGTTGCCATATATGTCAACTATCAGACCCGGCAAAAAGTCGCCCTCGGAATGGAAAAGTCTGAAACAATCTGTACCAGCCTTAATAAGTTTTTTACGCAGTTCATAAGCCCTGAGGATCTTTTCCTTAAAAAAAGAAGTGCTAAATTCTCCGCTGAAACCGCTAAAGTCAAACAACCGGCAAACAATCTGACTTTTGTCCGAATAAAAACCGGAGCCGAGAAGAGTGCCGTCCTCGCTGCATACATTTACGATCGAACCGTTTGCCGCATCCGGTAACGTCTTTACTGCACCGCTAAAAATCCACGGATGAAACATTTCAAGGGCCCTGTCTCTGTCCTTTTTAAGGATAAGTTTCTTATAAAATCCGCTCATATTTATTCTCCGGACAATTTATTTATCAGCTGCATGATAAACTTTTTGTTATCAAGCTGCTCAATATCAGTATCTGTAAAGTTTATACCGCTCATTACAGCAATGTATCCATTCCCAATCTTCGCACTTGCACAAACTGTGTTGACCGATGATTTATATATCTTACGATTTTCGGTCATTGTGTTCTCATTAAAAGGGACTATGTTTGTTCCGCCGATTATCCTGTCCGGCGCAGTTTCCTCTGTCCCGGAGTGTGTGTAGATGTCGATCGGATTGCGGAGGTAGATTTTATAGGACGTTGTTAGAATGGAGTTCTCCCCGGTCTGGAAAACCGGCGTAAATTTATCTCCGAAATTATCTTTTTCATTGTACACTGGATTAGCCGGATTTTTCCTGTCAGTTCGGAATTTGATCGGTGAAAACATTGCTGTTAGTATTCTGTTTAGATATTCTGTGTATCGTACGGCATTTTCATCATTATAGCCGCACATGAGGATGGCGCCGCCCTCATTTACATATTTACTAAAAATCCAGATATAATTTGAATCCTCCGTTGTTCCATCGTAAAGATTCCTCGGAATCGTGTAAATAATGAGATCTGTGTCTTTAATATTCGCATAGTCACTAAAGTAATTTTTGTCCGAAACGATTTTAACGTTGTATCCGGAAGTTCTAAGTAATTCCGTTAATACACTCATATTATCCGAAAAAATATTGCCGTGAGAAATGTCAATAATCACATTCCCGCCGCCGACGGAATTCCCCCTAAAGGTACCTGAGAGTCCGTACTCACCGAACGAGATAGACACACGCAGCGCCGAAAATACTTCGGGAACTTCAAGCGTCTCCTCAATATGTTTTAGTTCATTGGGTTTCAAATCTATATTTCTTGAAAAAATCTCTTTACTATCTGCAAAATATACAACATTGATCCCTTTTAGAGTTTTATTTTCACAAGATTTTAGATCATATCCAACAGAGATTGTCCCTTTTTTGACTGTTTTTTTTAATCCGGACACCATTGTAAGTAAGAAAGGATTAACTTTAGATTTAAACCAGACCGGTGAGGTGAATGCTATTTTTCCGTCGGTACAATAAATCTTGAGAGTATAATATGCGGACGAATCTGAAATATTAGTGAAGAAAAATGTGAAGAAAGAATTGTTATTTATCCTGTCAAATTGTTCAACAATTCGATTATTGTTTGAAACCACCTCAATCCTCTCGATCTTATATTCCGGAGATCTGACTTTGACTTCAAATTTCATCCTTTTATCTTCAACAACATTGATACTTCCCGGCAGAAATCCCCCGCAGTTAAACTCAACTTGTATTTTACCGGCTGTGCTAATGTATGTTTGCCCGGCTCTCAATGCTTTGTTGTATTCATTACGGGACTTATTGTTTGATATAACATAAAACCTTGAGTTGCCGTTTATCGTCCATTCCGGACCGACCACCTCAGCTCTGACGACCGGATAGAGAAAATTGCCCTCATCAAGCAATTTAAAATACTCAGATGAATAATCTTTGAATTCTCCGTCAAATGTTGTGTTAAAAACAGGAAATA
>JBFZEO010000260.1:0-5084 GCA_041306845.1 Spirochaetota bacterium | reverse complement strand
TTTGTAAAAATTATCGTTTTGAAAAAATTTATTTCTAACAATGAAGTATTATTCACAATGGATCCAGAATTTGAAAATATTGATTACTCCTATGTAAATAAAGCAATAGATGAAAAACAAGAAATTTCGATAGAATATAATGAAGATTATCATCTACAAAATTTATCAGAAGAAATAAAAAAAACATACGAAATAATTAAAGAGGAAATAAAACAACAGAATGGAAATGTGAAATTTAATTCCAGAAAATACTACATTGCGATTGCGTTGGAAAAAAATATAACATTTTTTCAATTTTCAAAGAAAAAAATACGATTAGTCGTAATGAAAGATGAAGAATATGTAAGAAGTAAAATAGAAAAACATAATGTTAAACACTTAGCTGAAAGTGTTCAAAAATTTTGGAATGGAAATTGTTGTGAGATTGAATTGGTAAATTCAGATAACATTAATGAAGTAATTTTAATTATAAAAGAGCTTCTAACAACCGATTAAACACCACTCCGCTATTGTCACATTTCTTAAATAAATTTCAAATAAATATTGTTTTGCAGTAAATGAAAGTAATTCGTCAAAGATGCGTTGCAGGTCAAGTTAATTCTTAAGAAGTTTTATTTCAAATGTGAGTGTCATCCCTGAGAGCGGATGGTTTGTATCAACGAGGACTGTTTTTTCTTTGACCTCGATTATCTTAACAAAGATAACTTTGTTATCGGGGAGTTTCAGGTTGTTACTGTAGCCGCTCTTTAGAATGAAACTCTCCGGGAAAATCGATTTATCTACTTCAAAAATAAGTTTGTCGGATTTCACGCCGTATCCATTCTCCGGAGAGAGAACAAAACTTTTACACTCACCTGGCCCCATTCCTATAAAAGCCGTCTCAAACCCCGACGGAAAAGTTCCGCTGCCGATCACAAAAGTTACCGGATTATCCTCGTCTTTCTTCTCAAACACTGTACCGGTTGAGAGTCTTCCTGTGAATGAAACAACTATCCTGTCGCCAAGTTTAGCCGGCATACATCAATCCTTATTTTTAGATTCGAGATTATGATAGTAGTAGAATAAAACTATCTGTGCAGATACAAAAACAGCATTCATAATATAAAACCAGATGGAGTAGTTGTAGTTATAAAAAATCTTGTAGATTATACCTGAAATGTAGCCGACAAGAACGAGTATATAAAAAACCGGTGTTATACCTTTTACAGTTTTAGATTTTATGGTTTTATAAATGGTGATCGGCCATGAAAAACCGAAGCAAATCAGCATGATGATCTCAAAAAACTGTCCGTTAATCATATTTTCTCCATTCTTTAAAAAGAAGGCTGCCTTGCAACAGACAGCCTTTATAAATTATTTCTTCGTAATCATATTACTTTTTGCCTCAACAATCTTCTCGTGCATCCTAGCAGACTGCAGGCAGAAGATCTCAAGCTGTGCCTGAGTAACTTGCGTGAATGGGTTCCCGTCAGACTCTATCGACAGGAACGGCAGGTTAGTTACGCCGAGTTTGTCGAGTTCCTCGTAAAGCGGTTTCTTGCCGTGAATGGCGATCTTGTGAACAAGATTCATGTTGGTTTTCAGGAGACTCTCAACCATTCTTGAAGGGAGACATGCGAACGGCCCGATGGAGATTGCACCGCAAGATCCGTCGAGGATATACTTGAGTGCGGCACCGGTTGTGATCGGTACTTCACCTCTGAGCTTAGGACTTACGATGAGACGGGAGGCATCCATAACCTCTTTTATGTTAATGTAAACCGGCTTATAAAATCCGGAGTCAGCAAAAATATCTTTCAGCTCTCTATCAATTTTTGCCTGGAAGAACGACTTGAAAAAGAAGTATATCTTCTGGAACGGATTGACATTTATCTCTGTCAGGTCGTTTTTGAGGCAGTAGTCGATGTAAAACAGAACTTCCATGAAAGGAACTATCTGAGCGATAAAACCTCTATCGGCAAGGTAGCCCTCTATGTTTTTTCTGGCAAAGTGGTCGTTTCTTACGTAGATCTCACCGGTTACAGTGATGAACTTTGCGTCCTCGATATTAGATTTTCTCGGTATCTTACTGATCCTTTCTGCTGCCATTTTAAGTCTTTTGTTCAGCGGAATGGTATCTCTGCCGCCGAAGTTTTCAGATATCTTTTCAAATTCCTCATCAAGAATTTTACATCCCTCAACCTTATCAACGGCGATAACGTTAATCGCATTCTTCATAGTCTCAAAGATATCACCGAGGACAAAAGATCTGAAGAGCGTTAGAAGGAGGCCTGTTCCGAAACCGGCATAACCCTTTCTGTCATCGAGTCTGAATATTGCAAAATCTCTTATCTTGTTGCGTTTAATATAATTATTAAAAGCGTTGTAATACTGTTCGAGGCGGCAAGGGGAGGTATCGGTCGCATGGAGGAGAACCATAACTTCGCCAGGTTTACGCTCCTCTTTTATGTAAGTCATCACATTCCCCAGCATTATAGCCATAGGGAGGCACTCTTTACTCGATGTCTGCGATCTTCCGAGTTTGATGCTCTCCATAGTAGTCTGCGGAGAGAGTTTACCGTGTATGCCGATCTTATTTAGGTACTCGTTAGCCGGTTTCATGACATAACTGGAGAGAGACGGAAATAAGAATGTATATTTATCAGATTTTGCGCTTATTACTGTTTTGCCGTCAGAGAGGTGGAGTTTTGCTTTAAACCCGTCCCCTTCGATCCATGCCGGCTGGAAGAACTCTTCATCTTTAGAATCTTCAACCTCTTTAACAGTTGTTTCCTGATCTATGATTTTGTTGCTTTTCTTAAGCTGTTTATAGAAGTTCACTACATCGAGGAACGCCTCTATTCTCGTGTTGACACCTGCATCGGCACTGTGTGAGTCGAGTTCAAGTGTCAATGATGGTTTACCGAGCATTTCATCCCTAAAAAGTTCCACAAGGAACGAGTCCGGTCCGCAGGAAAAGTTAGTTATAAAAGTTGCGAAAAGCTGCGGATGTTTTTTTATCAGCTGGGCACCTTTCAGGATGGTTTCACCCATCGCCCAGTGCATGAACGGATCAAATTCCTCATCCTCATATCCGAGAACATCATAAGGGATTATCTCTATACCGCGAGATGTAAATTTTCTCGGGATACTCAAGTTTGCTTTTTCTGTGAATGCGTTGTATGGTCTTCCGAATAGGACAACTGCGACTTTATCAGGATTATTTTTAAGATCCTCTAGAACTTTTACACCCATTCCCTTGATCTCGCTGAAATACTCTCTCTGAATCTTGAGTGATTCCCTAAACGCCGACTTCGCTGCATCCTTATCGATACCGAGTCTGTTCACTGCGAGATTTATAAATACGTTTTCCTCTTTATCGATCCCTCTCGAAAAGTCGAGGATCGGTACGAGCATTTTTATATCGTTCTCTTTTATCTCTTTTGCAAACGCTGTTTTGAGTGTGTACGGTTCACCCTGATTGAAAACACAGCTTTTCCTGTAACCGATCTGTTCCGGCAGATGGTTGCAGTTTCCCTCTGTTTCGAGCTGCACGAGGTGAGGCATGAATACATAATCGGGTTTTTTACTTATCAGTTCTTTGAAGAATCCGTGCGCAAGTATCATTGGGTAGCAGAATGGAGCCAGAGCTCTGTCCTCTCCGGTCTTGGCGGAGTGTTCAACAGTTACAACTTTAAATCCAAGTTTTGTAAAGAAATTAAAATAGAGCGGATAATAAGTATTCGTGTAAAAACTTCTGTTTACACCGATTATTTTAGCGTCATCTTTTATATTTTCTGAAGTTTGTGCGTATTTGCCGAATGTTAATCTCTCTCTCAATGCAACAAAGTCCAGTTTTTCTTCATCAAATTTCTGATTAAAAAGCTGGTTGTAATATTTATTGCAGGCTCCGCCGAACGGATATTTTTTACCGTCAATGATTATCATCATTATTTCACAACCGCGGTCGCATTTCTCGGAACCGCCGGCACATTTAAAGTTTGCTCCGTAAGTTACCTCTCTGTTTATGAGGGTGTCGATATCAAAATCTTGGGCTTTTATCAGATTATGTTCAAGTCTCTTTCTTGCTTCGAGTGCCGCTCCAAAAGCTCCCATAAGACCCGGATCCGGCGGAACGATGATCTCTTTACCTGTCAGGGCTGCCATCGCAACTGGAACTGCCTTGTTGTAGCAGACTCCTCCCTGCATAAATACCTTTTCCCCGGTCTTTCTGTTGCCTCGAACTCTGTTTGTATAGTTCATACAGATCGAGTAAACCAGTCCGGCTACGATATCTTCTTTCGGGATCCCTTCCTGTGATGCAACTTTAATATCTGAACTTATAAAAGCAGCACACTGATCGTTAAAATTTGGGGGATTTGTCGCTTTTAACGCTATCCCGGCGATATCTTCCATCTTGATGCTTAGTGATTCATATGCTGATTCCTCAAGGAAACTGCCGGTTCCGGCAGAACAGGCCTCATTCATAGCATAATCGGCGGGTACTCCGTCAACTATGTAGGTGTATTTTGCATCCTGACCGCCTATCTCATAGATCGTGTCAACGTCTTTATCAAAGAAAACGCTGGCGGCGGCGTGACAGATTATCTCATTGATAATGCAGTCCGTAAATGCATGAAGTCCGACTATCTGCCGTCCGGAACCTGTCGATGCGAGTGCTTTTATCTTTATGTTTTTATCGCCGATCTGTTTTTTTATGTTTCTATAACATTCTCTGGCAGCCTCAACCGGGTTACCGTTAGTCCTGAGATATATGCTCGCTACTATCTGGTTTTTTCCGTTCATAAGGACAGCTTTTGTTGTTGTGGAGCCGACATCGATTCCGAGGACACACTCGTCGCCGTCGGCCGGTTTGCTGTGCGGATTACTTTTGAATACGACTTTGCTCTCAAAATCGGACAGTCTGCTTAAGAACTCGAAGGAACTTTTGCCTGTCTGATAAACATTTTCTATTCCCGGGTACTTAATCGTGTCCTTCTTTAAACCGCTCAAAGCAGCTCCGAGAGCCTCAAAGTAGTAGGCTTCATCAGGTATAAAAAGTTTATCAACGTCCGCTCTCAGATAATCGGCTACGACTTTGTTTT
>JBFZEO010000255.1:0-4317 GCA_041306845.1 Spirochaetota bacterium | reverse complement strand
TTGTTGACCAGACAGTTCCGATCGAAATAACAGTTTCATTCCGCAAATAAAGAATACTCCTTTCCTACAATAAAACATTTTTATTTACAGGCAATTTTTAAGCAACTGATTATTTTAGAAATAAAAAAATCTCTGTTCTTTTCACAAACAGAGATCTCTCATTTTAAATCAAATTACCATGAACAGCTAAAAACATGAATTTTAAACTCAGAAGAACTATTCCTTCTTCAGATAAAATTCAACTCTTCTATTTTTAGCAAGTTCATCTTTATCTACCCCCGGAGCAAGCGGAACAAGCGGTTCATCAAAACCTTTTCCTACAGCACTCATCCGCACCTGAGCAATCCCCTGCTCCTTCATCTTATCCATTATGACTTTAGCTCTCAAATCAGAAAGATCCTTCGCTTTTTTACTATCAAGACCCTCCTGAAATTTATTAGCATGCCCCTCAATAGTTATTTTATAATTACCGTATTTCTTTAATGCACGGGCAAGCATTTTTATAACCTTTGCATTCTTAAGAGAATCTGTCATCTCCGGCGAATCTGGTTTAAACTCAATATTACTGATTTTTATCTTCAAACGTCCGTCAGGCAGCTTGATTACAAGTATATCAACAGCTATCGGAGATTCATCCTTACGTAACTCATTACCGGCATTATCCTTAGCATAGATAACAACAGGATAATCCTCCGCACTCTCAACTAAATCCCCATTCACTCCAAGACCGTTCCACTTAAATGAGTCTGCCGGCTTGCCGGAACCGTTGAAAGAAGTAAACTCCTTACCGGTTAAAGGATTCATAACAGTAATTTTCCACTCACTGACACCGGACAGATCATCAGCCGACACATTTATAGTCAACTCATCATCATTATTATCATTATCCGGCGAAAAATAGTCTGGAACATATTTCAACTTCATATTCGGAGGTGTTGTATCAAGATAAAACTGGGATGATTCAATCACCGGCATATTACCGAAATTATAAACAGCAGTCATCTTCGCACTGTAAACTCCATCGGCCTGGACATTTCCATCATTACCTTTTCCGTCCCAAACGATCTTATCCGGGATTACCGATTCCCCCTTAAAAACTTTCACGGGTTTTCCGCTTTTGTCGAGAATGTCAATCTGGTAAAGATCAATATCATTCTTAACTGATACAAACGGAGCAAACTCTATATTATCAAAAACTGAGTCACCGTTCGGTGAAAATTTATCATTATTTATTGTAAGGAAAACAGAAGTATAAACGTTTTTCAGTTCAAACTTATCGATAACAGACCTGCCTATATTTCCGGCTTTATCCTCGGATTTTATCACATAATTATAAAGTCCGTTCTTCTGAATATTACCGTCCATATCCCTGCCGTTCCACAACTCTTTCGCTGTCGGTTGACTGTTCACATAAGATGTTCTCCATATCTCTTTTCCAGTCTGATCGGTCACCGAAACACTCCACAGATCCTCTTTGGAGCCTTTTTGGAGAATGGTAAAAGAGTCAAGGAATCCGTCTCCGTTCGGAGAGAAAACATTTTTTAAACTCTTAATATCAACAGACGGAGCCGTATTATCTAAAACAAAAACAGATGTTTTTGCCGTCGACACATTCCCGGACTCATAAACACTCTCAAGTTTTGCAGTATAAAAACCGTCAGAAACCACAGCACCCTTTGAGGATTTACCATCCCACATGAGACTCTCCGGCAAACGATCCTTACCGGTGTAAGTATTAACGACACTTCCCTTGTCATTTAAAATATCAAGCGTCCATTTTACCACATTCTTCGCTGCATCCTTAGTTATTACATCAAAAACCTCGATATCTTTAACTTTGTCCCCATTCGGACTAAACTCATCATAAACAAAACTCAAAGCAAGCGGCATATTTTCAGTATCGATCTTTATCGGATATTTTTCAGACTTAAAAATGTTGCCGGCAGAATCCTTACTTTGCAACACGAAATTATAATCTCCATCCAAAACAACTTTTCCCTGATTATCCTTACCGTTCCATTGAAATTTTTCAGGAACCTGAGACTTCCAGATATAAGACTTTATCTCCTTACCATTTTTATCATAGATAACGCCGTACCAGTCGTTCTCCTGAGACGATTTTAAACTAAAATCGGCACTATCTTTATTACCGTCACCATTCGGACTAAATATCTTGGTATAATCAACAACACGGCCGGCCGGAGGTGTCAGGTCAACTGTAAATTTAGGGGTAATACCGGAAGGTGAATTACCATTCTCATAAACAAGAGTTAGCTTACCGGTATAATCTCCCTCTGAAGTTACCGCTCCACTATCGTTCTTTCCGTCCCATTTCATCGTATCCGGCGGAAGATTAATTCCTGTGAACTTCTTAACTGGTCTTTTTGCCCCATCAAGAACCGTAAACTCCCATTTTTCAACACCTTTCTTATTTGGAATATTAAATTTAAAAGAAACCTCATCATTAACCGAGTCCATATTTGGTGAAAAAATTGAATTAATTACAGTCGCCTCAATCGGCGTAGGTTCTGTATTTATTATGATATTCGTTATAAATTTCTCAAATTTATTACCGGCAAGATCCCTTGACGACAACCTTACAGCGTAAACTCCGTCCGGCATCTGGTTACCCAAAGCATCCTTTCCATCCCATTCGAGCTTTTTCTTACCTTTATCTTTATATTCAGTCTTTTTTACAACTTTTCCCGACGCATCGAGGATCTCAACAAACCACACCTGCTCAGCAACTCTGCCGTCCGACACAGCCTCATCTTTTATCGCTTCAGTAATTTTTTCTTGCGGAATGACAACCTGATCGCTCAATTTAAATTCATCGATCGGTATAAAAAGCGCCTCTATATCAGACTTTATAATATCAACATCTATCACAAGCGTATCTTTATTCCCATCGTTGTTTGGTGAAAAAATGGTATTTGTCACTGCTGATTTTATATCGGGCGAGTCAGTATCAACCTCAATTTTACCCTCTTGAGTACCGTTATTTGCATTCTTATTATCATCCATTGCAAAGAACTTGTAATAATAAACGCCATCAGACACAACATTCCCCTTGTCATCTCTACAATCCCACACAATGTTTGACGGAACATACACCCCTTTTTTGGGTAAAAAATATTTTTTAACAACCGATTTAAAAGTCAAACCATCCTGTCTGTCCTCTTTATTGGCTATCGTCCTCACAATCTTTCTTGATGAGTCATATATCTCAAGTCTCCACTCTCTTATGTATCTCTCATCTTTTATATCAAGGGCTATATTTATGTTATCCTGCACTCCGTCCATATTCGGACTGGCATAAAAATCCTTTTGTATATATTTTATTTCCGGCGGAGTCGAGTCTTTCCGCCCTATCTGCACCACAAAACCTGCATCAAATATCATACCGTTGTGGTACGGCTTAGCTCCGATATCGATAGAAAATTCGGATGTTGAGGATTTACCGGAGACAACTTCAGATTTTGTTCTGCTTTTGAATGTGTCTGAACTGAATTTAAATGAAATTCCGCCGGCAAAATTAAAAATATTGTACATATACTCATATTGCGAAACTACACCTGTGTATTCAAGGATTCCCTCAAGATCAGCAGTGAAAGAACCTTTTAAAACAACAAATTTGGCAATCTGAATCTCCGTTCCAACAGCACCTACAACATTCTGAAAAAAAGGAAATGAAAGATCCGATAAAATTTTCCAGTGAGTCGTTCCGTTATTAAAAAGGTTGCAGCTGAATCCGAGTCCCGGCGTGAAAGGGAGCGGCCCCCATCCGAGAACCCAATCAGCCTGTTTATAATTCATTAGCGGTTTACCAAGCTCTTTTAATAGAAGAGAAAACTGAAAATCCTGAGCTCCGAGTCCCGGCGCTTTTTGTGAAACAGGAAAACTCCAGTCGGGTTTATATATAAGACCGATATCTATCGCTCCGCCGATATCAAAGTTCGATGTTCCACCTTCCCGTAGCGGATTATAAGAAAATTTTAAATTTCCGGAAAATCCGAAAGAAAAATTATCGTTATAATCTTTAGAGTAACCAAGATAAAAAGCCCCCTCACGCCCTATACCCTGATCGTTATTATTAGCAATTCCAAACCCCTGACCGGATGAGTTAGCGTAATGAAAATACCCTGTAAAATTACCGTATTTTGTAGGAACAATAAAACCAGCATTACCTATCAAAGGAAGAAAAAAATCATTTGCTGATTGAAAAGACTCCCCTTCCCCCTTTGCCCAAAAAGCTGGGGCAATGGCATATGAAACCTCAACCTTAAAATTCTGAACAAAACCAGTACCTGCCGGATT
>JBFZEO010000252.1:0-2687 GCA_041306845.1 Spirochaetota bacterium | reverse complement strand
AACAGTAACAAATTCTTCAGAAGTAAAACAGGCTACAGAGAGTATAATTGATCGTGTTGACGGAATATACATCAATACAGACAATACCGTAGTAGCTGCATTAACAGCAGTTGTTGACGTTGCAAACTCAAAAAAAGTCCCGGTATTCTCAGCAGATCCAAGTTCTGCCGAATTAATAGGTGTAATTGGGGCTTACGGTTTTAATTACTATCAAGTAGGAATAAAAACGGGTAAAATTGTTACAAGAATATTAAAAGGTGAAAAAACAACCGACATCCCAACTGAATTTATGAGAGATCCAGCGGCGTTGGATCTTCTTATTAATCTTGACTCAGCAAAATTACTCGGACTTAATATTTCAGAAGAGATAAAAAATAGTGCTAACAAATTAGTTATCGACAGGAAAATTCAGACAAAATAGCGATATTTTGAGCAGTCTCATTTATATGGGGCTGCTCTGTTTATATTTTACAAAACGGATAAATTATGATTAATGGTATTTTTATTGAAGGGCTGATATATGCTCTGATGGCTCTCGGCGTTTTTATAACATTCAGGATTTTAGACTTTCCCGATCTGAGTGTTGACGGTTCCTTCCCTCTCGGTGCTGCTGTTTGTACGGTTTTAATAATTAACGGATACAGTTACACTTTTGCTCTGCTCATTGCATTCATAAGCGGCTTGTTAGCTGGAATGTTGACAGCGCTGATTCACAATTTATTAAAAGTTCCCAACCTATTAGCTGGAATATTAACAATGACAATGTTATATTCGATTAACATACGAATACTATCAAATAAATCAAATCTTCAGATTCTAAATAGCGGGACTATTCTATCACAAATTTCCGGATATTTTCCATTTATACCCAAAGAGATTGCGACCTTGTTATTCTTGATTCTTTTTGTAATTATAATAAAACTCCTGCTCGACCTGTTTTTTCATACAGACCTCGGACTTGCTCTGCGTGCAATGGGCAATAATCAGCAAATGGTCGTTAATCAAGGAATTAATCCTGATTTGATGAAGATTATCGGAGTTAGCTTGTCAAATGGACTTGTTGCACTATCCGGAGCATTTACCGCTCAATATCAACGTTTTGCGGATGTAAATCTTGGACAGGGAATAATAGTTTCCGGTCTTGCAGCCGTAATGCTTGGGGAAGTTTTACTTCCAGGTAAAAAATTTATGATAATAACATTGCGTGTAATATTGGGTACAATTGTTTATAAGGCAATTATGTTTTTTGGCAGAAAATGGGGATATCTCATTGGAATGACACCTAATGATTTAAAATTATTAACAGGACTACTGATAATTCTATCGCTTTTTGTAACCAAATTTCATCAGATAGTCCCATTAAAGAGTAAATACAGGATTTTAAAATGATAAAACTTAATAGTGTCAATATGATATTTGAGCAAAACACAGTAAATGAAAATTATGCAATCAAAGATATAAATTTAACAATCAAAGAGAATGACTTTATAACTGTTATAGGAACCAACGGAGCAGGCAAATCCACGCTATTTAATCTGATATCAGGAAATATTTGTCCTACAAACGGCAAGATTATGCTGAATGATAAAGACATAACAAATGTAAAAGAGTATAAGAGATCAAAGTTTATTGGTAGAATTTTTCAGAATCCTCTTCTTGGAACAGCGTCAAACATGACAATTGAAGAGAATATGGTCATTGCATATAAAAAGGGTTTTAGAGGACTCTATCTAAGCCTTAACAATAAAATGAGAGCTATTTTTAAGGAAGAGTTAAAACTCCTTGATATGAACCTTGAAGATAGACTACATCACTATGTTGGTAAACTTTCAGGAGGACAAAGGCAGGCATTAACACTTCTAATGATGGTTGTGTCAAAACCGCAGCTTATTTTACTTGATGAGCACACTGCTGCTCTTGATCCTAAAAACGCATCTAAAGTTATGGAATTAACTGAATATTTCATAAAGAAATACTCACTTACAGCAATGATGGTCACTCACAATATGGAGAACGCATTAAAATATGGTAATAGGCTGCTTATGATGGATAAAGGGAGAATAATACTTGATATATCCGGTGAGGAAAAAACCGATATGACAGTAGAAAAGCTTCTCAAAAAATTCCATGCAATAACTAATTCCAACTTATCTTCCGATGAAATTTTACTCTCAAATTAACTTTTTTCAAAATAAAATTTAATCTTTGACTATTGGAATAATTGTACTATAATAATTTCATTAAAGTACGTTTCCATGGAGATATTATATGGGTCATGGCGTTAATTATGATGATATAAACCAGATTATTGCTTCTGAACACTACAATCCTCATCTTGTACTTGGACCCCATTCCACCAAAAATGGAGAAACAGTAATAAATGCCTTTTTACCGGAAGCCCAAAGTGTTTCTGTAATATACCAATCAAATGAATATAAAATGGAAAAAATCCATGATGATGGATTTTACTCCATACTTATAAATGAAGAATTATCAAAAAATTACCAGTTTAAAATAACAAATCATGAAAATCACGCATGGCTTATCAATGATCCATATGCGTTTGAGAATTTACTGTCAGATTTTGATCTCCATCTTTTTAGCGAAGGTACTCATTACGAAATATTTCACAAACTTGGGGCACACATAGTTGAGATAGACGGTATAAAAGGAGTTCTATTTGCTGT
>JBFZEO010000249.1:0-3850 GCA_041306845.1 Spirochaetota bacterium | reverse complement strand
ACAGCAGCATACCGGTTATGAATGCATACCAGCTTGCCGGATTTGAGAAAACACCGAGTTTGAATATCGAGTACTTGCCTCTACAATTAAACCCGTGGAACAAACGTGCCATACATAAAGTTGAGAACGCCATTGTCATGGCAACATCGGTGTTTTTGCCGGCTCCGTATCCCGCATAGAATGCTGCCATCGTGAATATACCGATGAGCAGTCCGCCTAACCCGATCTGCACCATAAAATCTTTGGTGAGTATCGATTCTTTGCTGTCCCTCGGGCACTCTTTTAGTACGTCCTTTCTTGCTTTTTCCAGACCGATCGCTATCGCCGGGAGACTGTCTGTCAGGAGATTTATAAATAGCAGGTGGACTGCTGCAAATGGAGCCGGAAGTGCCGCTATAGATGCGTAGAGTACTGACAGGATTCCTGACATATTGCCGGATAGGAGGAATTTTATAGAGTTTTTGATATTACCGTAGACGTTTCGGCCATTTGAAACTGCCTTAACTATCGTTGCGAAGTTATCGTCGGTGAGGATCATCGAAGCGGCATCTTTGGATACCTCAGTACCGGTGATTCCCATTGCTATACCGATGTCTGCCTTTTTAAGGGCAGGCGCATCATTCACGCCATCACCCGTCATTGCTACTATTTTGCCCCTGTCCTGCCATGCGTTAACGATCCTGATTTTGTGTTCCGGAGATACACGGGCATAAACTGATATGTGCGGGAGTTTTTCATGAAGCTCCTCTTCCGACATCTTGTCGAGTTCCGTTCCCTCGATTGACATATCTCCGTCTTGCAGAATGCCTATCTGCCGTGCAATGGCAGTTGCCGTGATCTTATGATCTCCGGTAATCATTATCGGTTTGATGCAAGCGGTTATACAGTCCCTCACGGCATCTGCTGACTCTATCCGCGGAGGATCGATCATTGATATCAGTCCGAGGAATGTGTATCCGTGTTCGTCATCAAACGTAAGTTCCTTCTCAGTTTCAAGCTCTTTGTAAGCAAAGGCTAGGACACGAAGCCCGTTTTCTGATAACGATCTGTTGCTGTCTACGATCATTTTTTTGTCACTATCCGTTATGGCGTGTACGCCCTCTGCCGTTTTGATGTGCGTTATTCTATTCAACAGCACGTCGAATGCGCCCTTTGTGTACATGACATATTTATTGTCGATATTGTGGAGTGTGCTCATGAGTTTTCTGTTGGAGTCAAACGGCACCTCTCTCAGTCGCGGGTACATGTGGCGGAGGTCGTTCTCTTTTATGGAATGGATATGTCCGAGGTTAACGAACGCAACTTCCGTCGGATCGCCGATCTCTACTCCATTTATCGAGGTTGAGTCGTTACAGAGGATTGATGCCCGGAGAATAGACTTGTGGAGTCCGTTATCAGGATCAAGATCGTCTGATTCGATTAACCTGTTATCTATAAAAACCGTTCTTGTTGTCATTTTGTTTTGTGTCAGCGTTCCGGTTTTATCAGAACATATTATGGAAACACAGCCCAGACCTTCTACAGCTTTAAGGTCTTTGATAATCGCATTTTCATGCGCCATCTTCTGAGTGCCCATGGCAAGAACAATAGTGACTATTGAACTCAATGCCTCCGGTATCGCAGCTACGGCGAGGGCAACGGCGAAGAGAAGTGCATCAAGGATTTTTGTTCCTCTATAGAGACTCAAACAGAAAACAAGAACGCAGACGGCAAGGATAGCCATTGCCAGTTTCTTACCGAAGTCATCAAGTGATTTCTGAAGCGGAGTCTCTTTTTCCTGAGTCTGATCGAGGAGAGTCGCTATTTTACCAAGTTCAGTGTTCATTCCTGTAGAGGTAACGAGCACCTTTGCACGTCCGTAGGTAACAAGTGAACTTGAGAAAACCATATTTTTTTGATCACCGAGAGCTATTTCGTCTTTGGTGATTGTTTCTGATGTTTTATTAACGCTCTCTGATTCTCCTGTCAGGGAACTCTCATTCACCTGCAGAGAATAGTTTTCGATTATTCTTCCATCGGCAACAACAAGGTCGCCGGCTTCAAGGAGGACTATATCGCCGGGCACGATCTCTTTTGAGTGTATTTCTACTTTTACTCCGTTTCTCATCACTTTGGCAGACGGGGCTGAGAGTGCTTTGAGACTGTTTAATGATTTTTCTGCCTTAAAATGCTGAACTGTTCCGAGTATTGCATTCATGATGATTACTGCGAATATAACGATAGTACTCTCAATTTCGCCGGTAATTATCGAAATAATTCCTGCAAAAATCAGTATGCCGACAAGCAGATCCTTAAACTGTTCTATGAAAACCGCAAATGGCCCTTTTTTCTTTTTTTCTTTAAGTTCATTGTAGCCCGATTCGGAGAGGGTATTCTTGACTTTTTCATCAGACATCCCATCTTTAGGACAGACTTTGAATTGTTTAAGCAGTTCATCAGAGCTTTTTGAGTAAAATTTCTCCATAAAGTATTCCTTTTAATAAAAGATTGGTTAAGACAAAAAAAGACCTTTAGTATAATTTTTTATAAAAAAAATCATACTAAAGGTCTTGTCACCATTTTCAGGTATATAACATCAGGTTTATTCAACCGGGATTGTTGGTGTTATATTTGGACTACTCCCCTTTAACAGATGAATGTCTCAACTTACTCATAATAATTAAATCAGTTTAAAATGTCAAGGTGTCTTTTATCTGTTATTGGAATGGTAATTTCTCCTGTTTAGATAAAAAAATGCACCCGAAAAGTCATAATTCACAAAACCTTTCGGGTGCACTCAAAAACTGTTTATTTAAAAACAAAGTATATACGTTTATCCAAGAGAGACGTGCCCGGACTCATCGATCTTGAGAATGGTTTTACATTCTGAACATCTGAATCTTCCGGCTTTTGATGCCTTGAGTGTCTTTTTACATATGGGGCATTTAAATATCTTAGGGAATACTGCTGATTCCTCTTTTTTTACCTGTCCCTGCAGAACACTTTTCCCTTCATCAATTGTAGTTGTTATGTTAAAGAATTTTGAAAATCCCAACAGTTGGAAGACTTCAAAAACTTTTGGCTGTAAGCCTGCAAGAACAACATCTCCATTTTTCTGTTTTAGAGTTTTCAAAAAAGCGGTAAAAGCTCCAATACCGGTAGAAGATACATAATTAAGTTCTGAGCAATTAAAAAGCAGTTTAATACTGCCAGACTCGATTATCTTATTGATTTCTCTCTGAAAATCAGAAGAATTATAAGTATCAAGAAAGCCTTTAAGGTTTAACATCAAAATGGACGAATCGTCCGAATCTTTCTCAACATATATTCGTAATGAATCCTTTATAACTATTACGCCCTGACTCATAATAACCCCTACAATTCTTTACTTAACTAAATAAAATTATTCTTAGTTAGTATAATTATTTTCTATATAAAAATCAAGATTTATTTATCTTTTTTATCTCAATTTCATATTGTGCCGCAGCAAGTCTTGCTATTGGTACCCTCAAAGGTGAGCATGAAACATAATTTACACCAACCGATGCAAAGAATTTTACAGAAACTAATTCGCCCCCATGCTCTCCGCAGACACCGCATTTTAGATCCGGTCTAACATGCCGACCGCGATTTATCGCCATCTCCACGAGAGCTCCGACCCCTTTTTGATCTACTGACTGGAATGGGTCGTCGTGAAAAATAGCGCCTTTCTTTTCGTCTATATAATAAGGAAGAAATTTACCGGAATCATCTCTTGACATTCCGAGTGTCATCTGTGTTAAATCGTTTGTTCCAAATGAAAAGAATTCAGCAAAATCAGCTATCTCATCGGCGAGCAGAGCTGCTCGTGGGATCTCGATCATGGTTCCTA
>JBFZEO010000247.1:0-5984 GCA_041306845.1 Spirochaetota bacterium | reverse complement strand
AACTCCTTCAGAGTATTTCCAGAGCCAGTAAATATTAGCGATAGGAACAATCAATAACCAGCTTGTAGGGATGTCGGCACCTTTAGATACCATCTCACCTTTAGTTTTTACATACCACACAATTGCATAGATCCCGCATGTTATACATGTCAGCAATATAACAGCCACAACGTTTCTCTTTTTCATCAAATATCCTCCATAAAAAAATATTTCACAAAAACATAGTAATTCAAAGTAATGGCAATGTCAATATTTTGTAAAAATATTTATTTAGTCTTCAAAATTCTCAAAATATTCAAAGGCATCAATTATATCGAGATAAACTCCGTCAAATCCGGCGTCGAGGATCTTTTTTAGATACGAGCTGTTGCTTCCGTATATTATTTTCTGCCAGTCAGGATTCCAGTAGGCAACTTTATAGTTCCCTTCCCAGTCAGGATTCTCTTTGCCGAGCCATGAAGGGGGTCTTATCGACCATAAGTTGTCCCAGTAGTATCTGTAGTTTTCCGCTTCTCCGATGCTCATATAGCAGATGACGAGTCTTTTGCCGCCGTTTGCCTTGGTTTTGAGCTCTGAGATATCCGATGCCGTCAGGGTTAAGTCATTAAAAAACAGATCGATGACAATTGCATCATAGTTTGTCGCTTTGACAGCGTTTATAAAGTCTGATTTATTAGAATAGGAACTCGGGTTTATAAGATATAAAAAGTTCTTTGCCTGAATTAATGTCGTTATGTTATCAGAACTCACGTTGTACGGATAATATGTTCCGGTTCCCGGTATAGTGTCAAGTTCTCTCCGTATGGCTGCGAATGAGATGTAACCGTTGGTATCAGAATGAGAGTATGAATCGGCAATCTTAGCAGCATCGCTGCAGTAATCTATGACCATAACCTGTAACCCGGCAGCCTTTCCAAGATTAAGATAATCCTCCATATAATCACTGTCGGCGGAAGATGTCGCCACATTGTCATTATCATAACCGTAATAAAGATCCTCTCGGGCTGTTCCGTCGATCGCTGATATATAAGTGGAAGCCGCCGGTCCGACACCGTCGTTACTGAGTGTGAGGAGTTCATTCCCATTCTGCGGGATAACAATAAAACCCGGCTTGTAAGTGCGGGCATAACTGCTTATGTTTATAACAAACTCCCTCATTTCTGCCCGGAAGTCGATGTTATTATCGTCATCATCATTGTCGGCCTTAGTTTCGCACCCCGTCAGTAAAACAAAAAACATACATAAAACTAAAAGTTTTCTAAGCATTTTCAACTCCATTTCTCGATTTCTATAAGAGTATACACTCAAATTATGTTATTACCAATAAAATTTATATGTACAGGCTCGAAAATTCTGATCGCAGATATTTTACCATTCTACAAGAAAAAATACTCGAGTCCCGACTCCCGCACCGATGCCGCCGACACAGCCTTGCGCAGCGACGGCCGACTCGAGTTTATCACAACTTTACCTTTTACCCTCGTTATACCGGTGTAGAGGATCTCCCGCGTGAGGAGCGGATTGTCGGGGTTGTCGGGCAGGATGATAACTGCGTTTTCGTATTGAGAGCCCTGGCTTTTGTGAATGGTGATCGCCGCTGCGAGATCGTACGCCCCTATCATACCGATATGGTATTTATGAAAGCTGTTATTATCCCTCATAAATATCCCCCAGAGTCTCCCTGTTTTATCAGATAAAATGAATCCCGTATCACCGTTAAAAAGTCCCAGATCATAATTATTGCTCTTAACGATTATCGGGATGCCGCTCAAATCTTTATTATAAAATGTGTCCTTAACAATTCCATTTATAAAGCTGCATCCGTAGATACCCTCGTTTAATGCGGTTAGAATCTTGTTCTGTTTTGTTATATCGTCGATTTTTTTTATGATATCCCAGAGCTCTTTACTCTCCTGAGAATGGATAACATTCTCCTTGTGATCTGTTATCTTGCTGCCGGCAACTTTTAATAGATCAAAATAGTTATCATTATAAAAACAGCCGTACACCTTGCGGATGAAGGTTTGATACTCTGTACCGCGTATAAATTCTGAGAGTGCGATATTTGTTTTATGCTGATCGTCTTTTATGAATGGGGCAAAGTTGTCGATAGATTTCAGATTGTACAGATTGTCTGTGTGATCTGTGTTGCCGGAGTTAAACTCCGCCGCCGCCTTGAGGGCATCGCCTTTAGTTCTTAAACTCTCGTCGAGGATTATGATCCTGTCGCAGAAGAGATTATCTGATCCGGCAGCGGCAGATCCATTCCACAACGAACCGAGTGCCGAGGCTGTCTCATGCGAGAACTTTTCGCCGCCGCTTATCCTGAGGATGTCGGACAAGACCGCACCGGCAGCAACGGATGGGAGCTGATCCTTGTCGCCAACCAGAACGATCCTGGCGGTTTCCTTCAACGCGGCGAGGAGCGACTTCATCAGAACCATATCAACCATAGAAACTTCATCGATTATTATGAAGTCGCAATCGAGTTTATTATTCTCATTATATCTGAATATCCCGCTGCTCATGGAGTAGTCGAGTAGTTTATGGATAGTCTCGCCTGTTATCCCGATATCGGAATCATTAAGGCTCTCGCTGAATCTTTTGGCCGCCTTGCCTGTCGGAGCGGCAACTCTTATCCGGTCGTTCTTGATGCCGGAGGCGATGAGATGTTTTATTATCTCTGATATCACATATGTTTTACCGGTACCCGGGCCGCCGGATATCACAGTGAAATTTCCTGTCATTGATAGGTATATGGCGAGTTTTTGTTTAAAGTTATAACTTGTGTTTCCCAGTACTTTTTCTCTCAGTTCGTGCGGAATGTTAATCCGTTCTTTTAATCCGAGTTTCTCTTTAAGAGTATCGGCAAACAGTTTTTCTGCAAAATATAGTTTATTAAAGTAGAAATAAAATTTGTCCCCGGATTTAAGATAAATAACCGGTTTAGCATCGGCATCCATTCCCTCAAATGAAACAGCTTTTTTACAAAGAGTCTCGATGTTTGCAAGGAGCGTTCTCAGGTCTGCATCGATATTTTTATCGCCAGCATCTATTATTGAACAGACGCCCCCTTTGTTGATTGATTTACACATACTGATAAGGAGACTGTATAGTCCCGACGGATTTTCCATTCCGCACAGCTCGACGACATCCCTCACGATATAATAATCGATCTCCCTCAGTTCCCCGCTCTCGATCGCCGCACAGAGCCGGCCGCTTATCGAAGTGTCGCCGATCTCCTTAACTATTCTTTCATTTAGCATTTTTGATCACCTCATCCTGGAGCGTTTTATATTCCTTCTGGTGAGAATGGTGATCTCCCCGCTCAAAGTAGACTCCGTTCCCCTCAGAGTCTATCCCGCGCAGAAATATATAAAAGATACCGCCGAAATCGGAGTCGTAATTGTAATCACTTTTTACCGATCCGATCCATCGCGAAAGTGCCTCTTTATAGATGATTTTCTGGATGTTGTAATCTTTTATTACCGAGTTTTTTACGGCTTCGGGTGAGTAGGACTGGAGAGTGTCGGTTTTCCAATCTGCGAGATAATACCTTCCGTTCAGGAAAAATACATAATCCATGGAACCGGTTATCATTATATCGTCAGGATTTTGTGCGGTCATTGTGAAGCGCACCTCTTTTAACTGTTTGTTCATGTCGATATCCATGAGTTTAAAACTGCCGTTATCGTGATTAAAATCTACAGAACGGAGATTATCAAATAAAATCTTAAAACTGTCGATATAATCGTCGTGTTTCCCGTAAAAGCCGGTTTTTATCGCATTCTCAATCACATGAGTGTTATGCGGAGCAGATGACGGTTGTGCAAAGTCCGATAGTTCAAGAATGGAGTGGACGATGATACCGCTGTTTCGCCCGCCGGGTAGGATGAGATTATTCTTGATATCTTTATCTGCAGGATAACTCTCCTCATCAAATACTTTTTCATCGTTTATGGAGATTAACCTTTTTTTAAGCCCGGTGTAGGAGGTTATCTTCACATCTTTTTGATTGATTTTTGTCCTTATGGCGAATTCGTCTTCGATTTTTATGAGGCTGATTATCTCTTCAGTCGGCAGGAGGCTTTTGTTTTGCACACCGGTTTCGATTTCTCCGTCCGGCTCCCCATTCTCAGGCTGCGGATCAATTATCTTTATGATCTCTTTAAACTCTTCGGTACTCCTCTCTAAGTAACTGTGAGGTGTAATGCCGGAAGTGCTCCCCTCTTTTGATTTGGTTTCGGTATAGTAGACCGGCAGATAGGTCAGGAGGGCGCCGCGGGTCAACGCCACATAAAAAAGTCTCTTATGTTCGGCGAGATATTCAGCCTCCTCCTTCTCTGCCGATTCTTTTTCTTTTAGAATGTCGTAGCATATCCTGTTATCTTTATTGTGAAATTTACTGAACGGTTTTGATTTATCCTTAAACTCGTATTTATCCGAAAAAACAAATACTATCGGGAACTCAAGTCCCTTAGATGTGTGCATCGTCATGATGTTTACTTTGCGTTCGTCGGAGTCTATCCTCAGGAGGTTCTGTGAGTTGTCCTGTGTCCCGGTGAGTTCCATGAGGTTGTCAATGTAGTAAAGGACTCCGTACACATCCAGATTTTTACCCACCGCACGGTCAGTTATCAGTTCGATTATGTGTTTGTAATTGGCGATCTTTCTTTCGGCATTGAGAGTTTTACTGATAGTATCATCGCCTGATAAAATTCTTTCAAAAAGATGTGTATCTCTCACCATCATCTCAAATAATCTGATCCAGCGCCTCTCCGCAGCCGCATTTTTCCATTCTGCAACCAGATCAGTAACAGTTTCTATGACAGAGTCGGACAGATTGTGGAGATCGTCGTATCTGTATCCGAAAAAATCGGTAAGCATAACCTCAGCTATACCAAATCTGATCTCCGGCAGAGTGAATGTGTTTATAATAATCCTGATATTGTGCATCTCATCGCAGTCGTAGAGACCCGGACTTTTGTATAGTGTACTTTTGATATTGTTTTTAGAGAGCGTTTTACGGATAAGCGCTGCTGTTTTTTTGGTATCTGTGAGGATCGCAATATCTGCCGGGGAGATGTTTTTTTCTGCCCCGTCTTTGCGGAATCTGTAAGGTTCGTTAAGGAGTTTGTCTATCTCGGAACATATATAATCTGCGTACTGATTCTTATAACTTTTGGCATTCCCCTTATACATTAATCTTACCGGTACAAGTCCGCCGTTTTGACCGGCGACAAGTTCACATTTTGGGGTTTTTGCCGCATTCACATCAGCATAAACTATGTCGCCGTTCTCACCGGCTCTGCCGAACCAGTGCCCGGAACCGAAAAACATATTGTATTCCCTTATGACTTTGGCGACGGAACGGTAATTGGTATTGAGACTGTAGCAGGCTCCGCCGCCGCCGATGATCTCCTTTTTAGCTGTGAGATACGTATCAACATCGGCATTTCTGAACCTGTATATTGATTGTTTGGGATCGCCTATTATGAAGAGTTTTGAGTCATTATTCAAAAAAACACCTTTAAAGATGTTCCATTGGAGAATGTCGGTGTCCTGAAACTCATCGACTATGCAGTACTTGTACTCCCGGCGGAGGATGTTTTTAATCTTTTCACCATTTCCGCCGGTTACCTGCGCCTCGACTTTGCTTATCATATCGTCAAAAGTTATTACCGCTTTTTCAGATTTACAGTTTTCGTAGATCTCCTTATATTTGCGGGCGAGATAGACAAGGAGAACACCCCTGAGACGGAGTGCCGTATTCATGAGTCTTTCGATATCTTCGATTATTTTAGATCGGTTCCCATTTTCATCTGCGGAGAAAAGTTTATTTTTTAAGAGATAATTCCGCAGATTATCAATTTTTTCCGCTTTCAGTTCCCTCTTTATCGATAATATATTCGCTTTTATCTCGTTATTATCAAGCCTCTTTAGTCTCAGCAGAATGTTTACAATTCTCCTGAATTTACCATTCT
>JBFZEO010000246.1:0-4782 GCA_041306845.1 Spirochaetota bacterium | reverse complement strand
CAATCCTCCCCCGCTTATTGTAACAACTGCTCCAGGAGTACCGTAAGTCCCCTTGAGAACTTTCCATGTGAATGTACCCGGATTATTAATTTCACATTCCCACTGAGCTGATGCTGAGTTGTATGTACCCTGGATAGCTTTAGTCCATGTAGCTGCTTCCGTAAATGATCCGGTAAAGAAAACCGCATTCCCAACACCGACATCTTTCTTCATAACAAGTTTTATCTTTGTACTAACACCCTTGCTTCCGGTTAAATTTGCAGTGTAGGTTCCGCTTGAACTGCTGTTGGCAATGCTCATCGTTGATGTGTAGCTGCCGTCTGCTGACGGGTCAAACTTTACTGAGAATGTTGTAGATTGTCCCGCTGTCAGAGAACTCAATGACGGCTGAGAAACAATGGTAAACGTACTGCTGCCGCTCAATGCAACTATAGGACTTCCAGTAAGATTAAGCGTACCGGAACCGGAATTTGTTATGGTAAAAGTAGCCGTTGTTGCTGCCGTTACAGTTCCGAAATCCGTACTTCCGCTTACTGATATCGACGGACCGGCAGAACCTTTTGTCCATATCGCGAAGTTCGTTCCGGAGTAAACCTGTGTCCAGTCACTGCCTGAAGGTGTCCAGCTGTTCCCGCCTATCTTGACAGCAACTTTTGAATCTATTATCGCCGCATAGAGCGCTGATGATGACGACTGAACAGATACTGAGCTGTTATATTTTATCCCCTGAGCCTTTCTGAGGTCAATGAGATACTTGATGTGGTCATGGTAATTTTTACTTGTTCCGGGAGCTGTTTCACTTCCTCTGAACTGAGTCCCGCTTCCTGTGAAATAGTGCTGCCACGCAACAGACGGCACACCTGGATGTGTTAGAATGAGAACGTACCCAAGATAAACATCGTAAGGATCAAGCTCCCAATGCTGTTGTGTACTTCCTGTATCATGATTATCTACAAAAGTTACCGCATAATCAGACATGCATCTGAATATATTATTGGAATCAGCAAGTTTACTCATATCCCAAAGAGATGTCTTATCTTCGTTGTTTGCCGGAACTTTATATCCGAACGCATAATTCATATTCCCCTTAAGAACGAAGTCAAACGCTTTAGACTTCATACCGCCGTTTTCAGCAGTCTGATTGATCCAATCCACAATCTTGCCTTTCCACACGCTTGAATTTGACGGATCAAATCCGGCAGTCGGCCAGTATTCACCAACTGCAAATGCTGCCGATGTATTTTTATTGTATTGCCCTACATATTTACCGTTAAAACCTTTAACGTAATCGTATCTCCAGCCCACAAATCCCGCATTCTTCAAAACATCGTTCATCCACGTAGTAATCTGAGACTGTACTGTCGTGTTAGTATGATCTATATCTCTGAAACAACCGTAAATATCGCCGGAATCCGTTGCTCCTCCAAGACTCTGTTTTCCAAAGCCCGGTGAAGCACTATTTGTAAAGAACTCATCATCACTGCATATTGCTCTATAGTTTGATCCCGGAACAACCCCAAAATCAGGATTTGTGAAATTTCCCCAGTTTGCACCGTCTCTATGGTTAACTACAACATCGGCAATCGCCTTCGCCGGTGAAATATCAGAGATAGACTGAGTCAATGAAGCATAGTCACCGTACTGTGAACCGGTAAGATTATTGAGTTCAGTTGGAACATACCCCTCTTTGTATCCGGTTCTCGGTCCGTCACCTGCTATCGATGCCGGCGGGTACCATACGTATCCGAAGTTTGTCTTTATATCATCTTTTTTAGATGATATCTGAGCATACCAGCTGTTTTTGTAGTCAACAACGCTATTCCAATGAAAACCCTGGAGCATAACCGCACTATCATTAGAGATCACTTTTTTTGTATAGGTTGCAGAAGCCTGTGAAGACGCCTCATAACCTGTCATGAACGCCTTTGCCTTAACTGTAGTTGTTACTGTAACAGGAGGCAGAGTGGAACTGTATATTGAACTGCTTGTTGTAACATCGTTGCCGTCCGTTGTATATCTTATGACAGCACCGCTTGTTGAGCAGGTAATCGTAACATTTACACTATCAGTAAACTCCTGAGATACCGGAGATATAACCGGTGTACTTACAACTCCTGCAGATGCTGTTATGAATGAGTATCCGCTTCTTGTATCGGCATTCATCACATTACCTGACAAATCCTCAAAACCGTTGATTGCTATCCCGGTATAAGTTGTCTGATAAGCAAAATCAGAGTTTGGATTAACCGTAACTATATTATTTGAAACTGTTATCGAACAGTTTGATCCATTAGTAAAAGTCAACTGAGGACTTGTTATTTTTACCGTTCCTATCACACTGGTATTAAGATTTTCCGAGAAAGTAAGAACTATATTTGCTTGAGCCGATATGTTTGTCGCTGATGATTCCGGATTGATCCCGGTTACTGTCGGTTTTACTGTATCTTCTTCGGTAAATGGGCCATAAGCTTCAATAAACACCGCAGATCCCGTTGTCGGTGCAACAGTTGACACTGGGGTAACTTCAAATTTAACAAACTTGCCTTTGAGAGCTGTTGTTGTTGCCAATGTTTTAGCTGTTGCTCCGGATATCGCTGCATATGTTCCATCAGCTGTACTTGATGATAACCATCTGAATGTTGATGTTCCTTCACTATCACCATTAGCATCAGAAAAATTATAAGTTCCTGTCAGCATACTTCCGCACTCTGTTGATCCGGTTATAGTCAATGCTGATGCTACAGGAGCTTCCGGAGTTGTGGAACCAGCCTCAACCGGTCCGTAAGGGGAACTGACAACAGCCGTTCCTGATTTAGGTTCAACTGTGGTACCCGGAGTAACTTCAAATTTTATAAACTTTCCCTGATAGGCAGATGTAAGCTTAAAAGTTTTGCTTACTGCTCCGGATACGGCTGTATATGTACCGGCTGAAGTATCGGAAATCAGCCATCTGTAAGCTGAGCCGCTCTCCGCATCTCCATTAGCATCACTATATGTATAAACTCCGGTTACTGTCATATTAACTTTTACAGTTCCCTCAATCTCCACATTCTTAACAACAGGAGCTTCGGCAGACAACGAAACCGGTCCGAGAACCGCACTATAATAAATATTTAAATCGCTTGTTGAAGCTGCGTTTTTGGGTATTATCCCGACTTTTAGGTATTTCGCAGAATCGGAGCTTTTTATTGTATAAGTAAGCCCATTCTCCCCGGAAATCTCGCTAAAAACGCCGTTGGACTTGTCACTCGAAAACCACTTATATTTAGATCCGGACTCGGCATCCCCCTCAAGATCAAAATAAATGTAGTTCACCGTCAAAATAGAATCAACGGAGAGACTGCCGCTTACCGTTATGTTTTTGGCAACCGGAATATTATTAACTGTATCATCATCATCCCCGTCATCAGTGTCGCCGCCGTCAGGCGTGGTACACGCAGATAACAACAACATCAATAAAATAAAAAATGCTGTCAGACTTTTTCTCAAGATCATTTTATCGCTCCCATTAAATTAAAATTAATTAGAAATTAAAAGCAATAAATATGCCAGCTTAAATCTGCGTTTATTTTTAAATGGAGTACTTTTTAGAGAAATAAAAATCTGTTTTCGGGAATTATTTCCTATAATCAGATAAGGAAGTGAGTGTTTTTTTATAAGAGCGCAGCTCTTATTACTCAGTGTCAGCACTGCTGTCTTTACGAAAGTTACCAAACACACTTTTTCCTTTGCGGAAAGAGTGTGTTTTACATAACTTTCTTGACACGCAGTGCTGACAGGTGGTAAAATTTGAATAAGTGAAGAAGGTTGGCCGCGCCGGCAATATCGGGGTAAAATGGGAATGGGGGAAGGGTTTTTGGTCATCAGTGTTCGTCCAGCCAATTTATCCCAAGACGACAGCAAAACTCTTTACCATCAACTCCTCAGAAATTCCATCTGCCTTTTCTTTCTTGCTTCCTTCTTCCTTCGTGCCCTCCGTGTTAAACTTCTTCAAGCTTTCCTCATTCGCGTTAATTGGCGTTCATTAGCGGTTAAACTTTCTTCTACCTTTTCTTTCTTACTTCCTTCTTCCTTCGTGCCCTCCGTGGTGAACCTCTTCAAGCTTTCCTCATTCGCGTTAATCAAAGAGCCCGACGAGCAAGGGGGCTCGGTAGAGCATTTTGCAGGAATCTGCAAAACTCCGAAGCGTTCATTAGCGGTTAACTTTCCCAAGATTTTCCACGACACAACTCTACTTCAACCTGAAGAGCTTCCCATACTCATCGCTTTTTTCCGATATCAATCCGTCCGAATACCGGTATTTTATCCGATTATTTTCCCTATATATAAATATAACATTAACATCTTTATACTTCGGATTATCCTTCAAGAATTTGAAAGTTTTATCCATTCCCATAACAAAAAAAGCTGTCGCGAGGGCATCTGCCGTCTCAGGCCGCTTCGCCGTGACTGTTACCGAATCAACTCCACTTTCCGCCGGATAGCCTGTGAATGGATTTAAAATGTGATGATAAATCTTGCCGTCAGTACCTCTAAAAAACCGTTCATAATTACCGGAGGTTACAACAGAGATTTCCCTTAACAGCATAATCCCGGCATATTTAGATTTATCATAAGGATCAGCAATCGCAATATTCCATTCCCGTTTACCTGCATAAAGTCCGCCGACAGCAAGATCACCCCCGCCGTTTATCACATAGTCTTTCACTCCGGCAGCCGTCAGCTGCGATGCCATTTTACCAAGGATCTCCCCTTTCGCTATCGCACCAAGATCTATTTCTG